>NZ_CP024201.1:4115000-4357500 GCF_002749615.1 Caulobacter mirabilis | reverse complement strand
TGACTTGTGGATAGGGGTGAAAGGCCAATCAAACCTGGACATAGCTGGTTCTCCGCGAAATCTATTTAGGTAGAGCGTCCGGCGAATTCCTTAGGGGGTAGAGCACTGGATGGATGCGGGCGGCGCGAGCTGTACCAATTCTAACCAAACTCCGAATACCTAAGAGAACTACCGGGCAGACACACGGCGGGTGCTAACGTCCGTCGTGAAAAGGGAAACAACCCTAACCATCATCTAAGGCCCCCAAGTACTGGCTAAGTGGGAAACGATGTGGGTTTGCTTTGACAACCAGGATGTTGGCTTAGAAGCAGCCATCATTTAAAGAAAGCGTAACAGCTCACTGGTCAAGCGAACCTGCGCGGAAAATGTAACGGGGCTCAAGCCAGTCGCCGAAGGTATGGGTGTGCACTCTGTGCACGCGGTAGCGGAGCGTTCCGTAAGCCTGCGAAGGGAAGGCGTGAGCCTTCCTGGAGGTATCGGAAGTGAGAATGCTGACATGAGTAGCGACAAAGAGTGTGAGAGACACTCTCGCCGAAAGACCAAGGGTTCCTGCGTAAAGCTAATCTGCGCAGGGTTAGCCGGCCCCTAAGGCGAGGCCGAAAGGCGTAGTCGATGGGAACCAGGTAAATATTCCTGGGCCAGTTGGAAGTGACGGATCTCGTAAGTTGTCGAACCTTATTGGATTGGAACGGCAGCGAAGAGGTCCCTGGAAATAACTCCAACGGAGACCGTACCCGAAACCGACACAGGTGGTCAGGTAGAGTATACCAAGGCGCTTGAGAGAACTATGCTGAAGGAACTCGGCAAATTGCACGCGTAACTTCGGGATAAGCGTGACTCTGCTTAGGGCAACCTTTGCAGAGTGGCACAAGCCAGGGGGTAGCGACTGTTTATCAAAAACACAGGGCTCTGCGAAGCCGCAAGGCGACGTATAGGGTCTGACGCCTGCCCGGTGCCTGAAGGTTAAAAGGAGGGGTGCAAGCTCCGAATTGAAGCCCAGGTAAACGGCGGCCGTAACTATAACGGTCCTAAGGTAGCGAAATTCCTTGTCGGGTAAGTTCCGACCTGCACGAATGGCGTAACGACTTCCCCACTGTCTCCAGCATAGGCTCAGCGAAATTGAATTCCCCGTGAAGATGCGGGGTTCCCGCGGTCAGACGGAAAGACCCTATGAACCTTTACTGCAGCTTCGCCTTGGCGTTAGCAACAACATGTGTAGGATAGGTGGGAGGCTATGAAACCGGGGCGCCAGTCTCGGTGGAGCCATCCTTGAAATACCACCCTTATTGTTGTTGACGTCTAACCGCGGCCCGTTATCCGGGTCCGGGACATGGCGTGGCGGGCAGTTTGACTGGGGCGGTCGCCTCCCAAAGTGTAACGGAGGCGCGCGATGGTGGGCTCAGAGCGGTCGGAAATCGCTCGTCGAGTGCAATGGCATAAGCCCGCCTGACTGTGAGACTGACAAGTCGAACAGAGACGAAAGTCGGCCATAGTGATCCGGTGGTCCTGCGTGGAAGGGCCATCGCTCAACGGATAAAAGGTACTCTAGGGATAACAGGCTGATTTTGCCCAAGAGTCCATATCGACGGCAAAGTTTGGCACCTCGATGTCGGCTCATCACATCCTGGGGCTGGAGCAGGTCCCAAGGGTTCGGCTGTTCGCCGATTAAAGTGGTACGTGAGCTGGGTTCAGAACGTCGTGAGACAGTTTGGTCCCTATCTGCCGTGGGTGTACGAGACTTGAGAGGATCTGTCCCTAGTACGAGAGGACCGGGATGGACACACCTCTGGTGGACCTGTCGTGGCGCCAGCCGCGCAGCAGGGTAGCTAAGTGTGGAATAGATAACCGCTGAAAGCATCTAAGCGGGAAACTAACCTCAAAACAAGGTCTCGCTGAGAGCCGTAGTAGACCACTACGTTGATAGGCCAGGTGTGGAAGTGCCGCGAGGCATGCAGCTTACTGGTACTAATCGCTCGATCGGCTTGATCGTTCTTAGTTGAACTCATGATCATGCGCACCAATACATCATACGTCCGACAATCGATGTCTTCTTAAACATCCCTTCCGCCGACCTGGTGGCTATGCCGGGGGTTCCCCACCCGATCCCATTCCGAACTCGGTCGTTAAGTCCCCCAGGGCCAATGGTACTTCGTCTTAAGGCGCGGGAGAGTAGGTCGCCGCCAGGTCCGCCGAAGGGATGTCTCCTCTGATCAACACAGAGCCAGCCTGACCCTTCCCAACGATACCCCACGGCCGCGGGATGGAGCAGCCCGGTAGCTCGTCAGGCTCATAACCTGAAGGTCGCAGGTTCAAATCCTGCTCCCGCAACCAACACCCCAAATCACAACACACACACTCAGCCCGCAGGCCAAAAGCCGCGGGCCTATCCCCGTTTCACAAACATCACCAGCCACCCGCACGCCGGCGATCGTCGGTGCGCCGAGTTCCGGGCTGACCCGAGGCGTTCCAACGGTGTGCGACCCCCGACGATATCGATAGCATCGAGGCGCCTTTCGCGGCCGTGGTCCGCCTTTGGCCGACGGCTATGCCTTCGAAACCATCGAGAACAGCTCCCAAGATCTCGATGACCTTGTCGATGCTTCAATCCGGCCGTTCCACCAATCGCTGACGACATCGGCGCGTCAAGGCGCTGACGCTGGCGTCCCGATCGTCTGCCCAGGGGATGTCGATATCGACGACTTCGGGAAGAACCTGCACGACGTCCTGGATCGTCCGAGCTGGGCGGCGGTGAAGCAGGCCTACGCGCGTATCGACCTGTAGCTTTCGCCGCCGATCCGGGACCGCGTCCCATAACCCGCGCACGCCGGTGCGCGATATGGGGCGCGGACGGGACCCATCCTCGAGCGCGCCGCAGCGCGCCTTCGGGGCGATGGTCCAGCCTGTGGCGATGAAGCCGCCAGTCCAGCTGATCGCGACCGCCGTCGACGCCATCGACGCCGGCGCGCCCTCGGGCGCGCTCGATCGGTTGTCAGGGCTTAGCTGGGGCAGGCCCCCGGCGATCCGGGCCCACGCGACGGGCGCGGTGGAAGCGGCGCGGGGCGAGAGGAAAGAAAACGACCGAGCATCCCTTGGGGAAAGATGCTCGGTCGCCGCGCCGCCAGGCCTGTGGCGGCGCTGAGGGCCGTCACTGACTGGATGACGGCGCTGTTGCTCGACCCGGAGGCGGCAGCCCGCAGTCGTTCGCCAGGAACGTCTCGACGCCGGTCAGGACCTGTTTGACGTTGTCGGCGGACCACTTGTCGTACTGGTGCCCCATGTCCTTCAGTTCCAGGAAGGTCACCGGCTTGCCGGCGGCGCGCAGTTTCTCGTACATGCCCATCCCTTCGCGGATCGGCACGCGCTGATCGCGGTCGCCGTGATAGATCATCATCGGGATCGAGGTCTCGGCGGCCCTCTGCCACGGATCCATGCCGCGCAGGGTTTCCCCCTGGAAGGCGCGGCCGAAGGGCGAGTCGCTGACCAGGTTGCGCCAGCGGGGCAGTTCCGCCACCCCGGCGCCGGCGATCGCGCACCGGAACTCGCCGGTCGAGCCGCGCACCCCCGCGGCGAAGGCCGCGAAGCCGCCGTAGGAGTAGCCGTGGAGCGCCACCTGGCCCTTCCGCGCGATGCCCTGGGCGATCATCCAGCGGGCGGCGTCGTCGTTGTCGTCCGACATCTTCTGCCCCCACTCGCCGTCGCCGGCCTTCCACAGCTTCATCCCCCAGCCCTCGCTGCCGCGGAACTGAGGCTGGATGACCGCATAGCCGCGGGCGGCGAAGTACTGGGTCCAGCCGGAGGGATCCCAGCTCCAGTAGTCGCGGGACCAAGGCCCGCCGTGAGGGACCACGATCGCGGGAAAGGGACCCTTGCCCCAGATCTTCGGATCGGGCGTGGTCAGGAAGGCCGGGATCATCAGGCCGTCGCGGGCGGGGTATTCGACCAGCCGGGTGTCGCCCAGAGCGGCCACGGACATCTGCGGCCGCGACCGCGCCAGCAGGTTGAGGCCCTTGCCGTCGATGTAGACGTAGTACTCCTCAGGCGCCCTCGGGCCCGCCCGCTCGACGATCATCACACGGCGGTCGTTGCTCATGCTGTTGATCGAGACGGCATAGTTCTCGGGGACGGTCATCTTGACCGTCTTGTTGGTGTCGGGATCCACCCACATCAGGGGCGTCTCCTTGGCGCCCAGCGCGTTCCTGAGCGCCGCGGCGGTCTGGCTCATGCGCTCGTCGATCCAGTAGACCTCGCCCCCGGTGACGCCGCCATAGGTGTAGCCGAGCACGCGCCCCTCGTCCGCCGTGCCCTTCTCCTTGGGATCGCGGGATCGGATGACGCCCGTGGCGCCGAAGGCGTTGTGGGCGAACAGCGGCTCGCCGAAGGTTCGCGCCTTGACGGAATAGGGGTAGATCGCCGCATGCCCGCCGCCGCGCGTGGCGGCGATCAGGACCACGTCCGGATCGGCGGTGACGTCGACCACGTCCAGGACCTGGCGATCGGCCACCGTATTCTTGAAGTGGTCTTCCCACTGGCCGGTGGTCGGGTTCTTGATCTGGACGACCTGGGTCGGCTTGCCGTCGATGAAGTCGCCGTACACCCGCGCCCGGACATCGGTCATGTCCCAGTTCCAGGCGGCGGTGCTGTACTCGTCCGACCCGTTGTAGAGCCGCTCGTAGGTCAGGTTCGAGGCCGACGAGTGGACGTTGACCCGGTACACCGAGCCGGTCGCCGCGTCCGAAGCCAGGACATAGTCGGGATCGGAGGGCAGGCTCGAGATGAGGTTCATGCCGCCGAAGCCCCGGTTCGAGCCTCGGACCTCATAGCTCACGCCCGCCTTGTCCTTGCTCTCGCCGGGCTTGGTGATCGCCAGGGTCGTGAAGAAGCTCCCCGCCGGATCGGTCAGCAGGCTGCGGTAGGCGTAGGTGCGGCCGCCGTCGGCCTCGAACCGCTGGGACACCGTCACCCACAGCCGGTCGTCCTTGAGAAAGCGCACGGACTTGAACTCGAGGTCCGCCGCCGCCGGAATGATCTTGGGCGGCTTGGTCATGTCGGCCGTTTCCCAGACCGCGATCCGGGGCGGAGCGCCGTCGGGCGAGATCAGCGCGGCGATCCGCGTCCCGCCGGGTGAAACGGTGACGTTCGCGATCCTGGGACGGGCGCCGAAGTCCTCCGCGGGCGGGGCGGCCGGCGCCGCGGCGGCGACTCCCGGCGCGACGCAAAGGCCGAACGCAATCGCCTGCTGAGCAGCGAGGCGAAGGGACATCTTCCTGATCAATACAACCCCCGAGGAGATTGTCGCTTCTCACCACTCTGGGCTAACCACAAGTTGCCGAGAGTAATATATCTGGCGACATATTAAGAATATGACCTCCGCATAGGGGGTTGAATACAGTGTCTTCAAGGTCGAGTTTTAATTTCAGCGCCAATGTTTGCAATTGTTCACTTTGATAATCGCGCAGGGCGACCTCACAGATGATCCCAAGCTGCGCAATATCGCGTGGATCGAATAGGACCATTGGGGGTACAGTCTAGTGTCATTGAAACATTTCCTGCTCGCGTCCGCTCTGGGCGCGAGTTGCGGCCTCGCCGTTCCGGCGCTGGCTCTGGCGCAGGAGGCTCCGCCGGCCGCGCAGCCCGAAACCCTGCCGAAGCCTGATCACGAAACGGCCGAAGCCGTCGAAGCGGTGGTGATCACGGGGTCGCGCATCCGTCGGTCCGACTTCACCAGTTCCTCGCCGATCACGATCATCACCAGCGAGGAGGCGGCGCTGGAAGGCGTCAGCACGGCCGCCGATCTGCTGCAGAACCTGCCGCAGGCGACGACCTCGCAGCAGATCAACACGTTGCTGGGCGGTTTCGCCGTGACCGGCGGTCCGGGCGTGCAGACCCTGGGGCTCCGCGGCCTCGGCGCCTCGCGGACCCTGGTGCTGCTCAACGGACGGCGCCTCGGCCCGGCCGGCGTCGGCGGCAGCGTCGGCTCCGTCGACCTCAACGTCCTGCCCCAGATGGCGCTCGAACAAATCGAGATCCTGAAGGACGGCGCCTCGTCGATCTACGGTTCGGACGCGGTCGCGGGCGTGGTGAACTACATCACCAAGACCAACATGGACGGCCTGACCGTCAACGCCTACGCGAACATCCCGCAGCACGGGGGCGGCGAGGTCTACACCCTCAACGCCGCCTACGGGAAAACCCTGCCGAAGGGGTACATCGCGGGCTCGTTCAGCTACACCGAGGACAAGGGCCTCACGCACGGCGACCGTCGCTACACGGCCTGCGCCGAGGACTACATCACCGATATCAACGGCAAGAACCGAGTTGATTTCCGAGGCGCCGACGGCGGCTTCAAGTGCTCGAACACGATCGGCAACTCGGTCGTGGAAGGGCGCTATTTCGGGGGCTATTTCCAGTATGATCCGAAGCTGGAGAACTACCCGAACTATCCCGCCGCGGGCCTGAATCTACGGGCGTTCCTGCCGGACTGGGTTCGCGCCGGCCGCGGCGGCCAGGTGGCGACCCAGCCCTACTTCAACACGACCTCGCCGCTGTATGATCAGCAGCATGTGCGGTCGCCGCGCACGCTGCTGACCGGCCTGTTCAACGCCAGCTACGACCTGACGCCGACGACCACGGCCTACGCCGAGGTTCTGTTCAACCGGCGGGAGTCGAGCTTCACGGGGATGAACCAGCTCTTCCCCAATCTGGACCCCAACAACCCCACGAACACCATGGGCGCGGGTCTGCGCGCCGCCTGCGGCTTCGTCGGCTACAGCGGCAGCCTCCCGGTCTGCAGGGTGAACGGACAGTTCGTCCCCGGCACCGACGGTCGCGTGACGCCCATCATCCTCCGAAAGAGTGAAAGCAAGCAGACCGTCGACTACGCGCATGCCGTCCTGGGCCTTAGGGGCACGGTCAGCGGTCTGGGCTTCCTCGACGGCTTCAAGTGGGACAGCTACTACGAGTACACGGCCAGCCGGGCCGACTATACGCAGGACTTCGTCTACAAGGACCGGGTCACCGCGGCGACGGGCGTGAACGAGGCCAACGAATACGTCTCGAACGGACTCGCCTGCAACCCGGCCCAGATGACCGTCGCGCCGACCGCCTGTCTGACGATCCCCTGGCTCGACCCGCGGGTGCTCCGGGGCGACTTCACGGCGCAGGAGCGGGCCTTCCTCTTCGGCAACGAGAAGGGGCGGACCAGCTACGACCGCCATTCCTTCGAGGCCAACCTGTCGGGCGATCTGTTCCGCTTGCCGGCCGGCCCCCTCAGCGTCGCCGCCGGCGTCGCCTTCCGCTCGGATCGGCTGAAGGACACCCCCGGCGAGCAGGCGGTCAAGCGCAACTACTGGGGCTTCTCGACGGCGGGAGTCACCAAGGGCACGGAGAACGTCGGCGAAGCCTACGTCGAGTTCCTGGCGCCGGTGGTCAAGAACCTGCCGGTCGCCGAAAGCGTCGACCTGTCGGCCTCGGCGCGCTTCTCCAACTACGACGACTTCGGGTCGCATACGACCTACAAGGTCGGTCTGGATTGGGCCCTGTCTTCTGAGTACCGCTTCCGCGGCTCGGTGGGCACCTCGTTCCGCGCCCCGGCCCTCTATGAGCGCTACCTGGCCGACAGCACCAGCTTCTTCAACGGCAACGACCCCTGCACCCGCTGGGGAGAGTCGTCCAACTCCACGCTGAGGGCGCGCTGCGGCGCGGCCGGCGTCCCGGACGACTACGGCGGCTTCGCGGCCACGCCGCAGGTCTTCACCGGCGGCGGGGCCAAGCTGACGCCAGAGACCTCGAAGGCCATTTCCGTGGGCGCCGTCTGGACGCCGGCCAACATCAACCTGAAGGTGGCGCTCGACTATTTCTCGTTCGACGTTCGCGACCAGGTCGACAACTACGGCGCCTCGAACATCCTCAATGGCTGTTATGGCTCGAACATCAACCCGGAAGTCTACTGCAAGCTCCTGGTCCGGGATCCGATCACGCACGACGTCGTTCGGATCACCGACAACTATGTGAACATCAGCCGGCAGGTGGCGCGCGGCGTCGATCTGGGGATCAACTTCAGCCACACCTTCACGTCGGGGACGTTGAACATCGACTCCCAGACGACGTGGCAGGCCTTCGTCGCCCAGTCCGCCGAGGGTGAGCGGCTGACCAACTACACCGGCACGCTGCAGAACCCCGAGTTCACCAGCGACACCAATGTCAGCTTCCGGTCCGGCGACAACACCTACTATTGGAGCGTGAGCTACATCGGGGAGTCGTCGAACGAGCGATTCTTCGAGACCGGGGAAAAGACCCTGCCCAGCGCCAACTATCCGCAGGGCTACACCCGGAAGCTGCACAAGGAGGCGATGATCTATCACACCGTCAGCTACCGCCGGCGGTTTGACAAGACGACCCTCTGGGTCGGGGTCAACAACCTCTTCGACGAAGCGCCGCCTGCTATCTCGAGCGATATCGGCGGCCGCGCCGGCATCAGTCTGCGGGGAAGCTCCGACTTCCTCGGACGTCGCTTCTTCATCCAACTGGAGAGGAAGTTCTAGTCACGGGCCCGATCGCCCTCCGGACCGCGGGCTAGACAGGAGCCCTCTCGCCTTTCGCCGGGCGGGAGGGCTTCGATCTTCTTGGGGAGCGACGACGGCGGCTATCGATCGCGTCGGCTGAGATGGATCGCGCCGTTCGCGCCGGTGGAGGCCTGGACGGGCAGATACTCGGTCACCGTATCCACCAGGCCCGGCACATCGCCGGCCTTGAAGACGCCGCTGACGGGCAGGTTCGCCGTCGCCGGATCGTCCACCACGACGGCGACGCTCGCATAGCGGTTGACGCGTTCGACGACCGACGACAGCGGTTCCTCGTCGAACGACAGCAGCCCGGCGTTCCACGCCGTGACCTGATCGGTCTTGGCCTGGCGCAGGCTGGGCGCGGCCCCGTTCTTGAGGATCGTCAGTTCCTGCCCCGCCGTCATGTTCACCGGCGTCCAGTTCGCTCTCTGCGTCTTGGAGACGCGCCAGCCGTGGGGGCGGGGTTCGACCCGGACTGTTCCCTGCAGCAGCGTCACGAGAAGCCGGGAAGGCAGCATGTCGACGTTGAAGTTCGTCCCCGTGGCCACCACGCTCTGTTCGCCGGCGCGAACGCTGAACGGACGGGCCGCGTCATGCGCGACCTCGAACCTTGCCTGTCCCTGATCCAGCTCAACCGTGCGGGCCCGCGCCGTGTATCGCACCTTCAGCACCGTGCCGGAGTCCAGCTGCATGCTGGAGCCGTCCTTCAGGACCACGGTCCGCCGTTCACCCGGAACGGTCGTGTAGGTCTGGGTCTGCCGGGCCTGCCAGGTCCATACGCCCGCCGTCGAGGCGATGACGAGGATCGCCACGCTCGCCGCCACGGCGGGACGGGCCATCCCGAGGCGGCGGCGAGCGCCCTCGGACCTGGCGTTTCGCAGGGCCCGACGGCGCGCGCGCTCGCGCTCCAGCGGCGCGGCTTCCGCCTCGGCCTGGGCCACGCGGTTCCAGGAGCGCTCGACGGCGATCCAGGCCTGCTCATGACGGGCGTCCTCCGCCAGCCAGGTTTCGAGTTCGAGGGAGCTCTCGAGACCCTGCTCCGAGAGCCGGATCCGCCAGGCGGCGGCCTGCTCGAGGATATCAGGGTCGAGGTCGCCATGACCGGCGTCGATGGGCATGGCTCAATCCAAACCGTATTTTCGGGTCAGGTGCAGGACGGCCTTCATGACGTGCTTCTCCACCGTACTCTGGCCTATGCCGTAAAGCGCGGCGATGTCGCGCTGCTTCATCTTTTCAATCCGGAACAGGACGAAGATGTCGCGCGTGCGCTCGCCCAGTTCGTCCAGTGTGGCCAAAACCTCGCCGAGCGTTTCCCTGCCTACGAAGACGCGCTCGGGCGAAATATCCTCCACCAGATGGCGAGTCCCCTCCGCGCCGGGCGCCGTGAAATCCTGGACGACCTCGGGGCGCCGTACATGCGCGCGGCCGCGATCGTGCAGCAGGTTGGTTGCGATCCTGAAGGCGAAGGCGTCGATGTTTTCAATCGTCTCCGTCTCGCGTGCGCCCAGCAGCCGCATGAAGACCTGCTGAGTCAGGTCCTCGACCTCGGCGCGGTCGCCGACCCGTCGTCCGAAAAAGCGCAGCAGCGGCTCTCGAAGCCGGCGGTAGACGGCTGCCGGCTCCTCGCGGTCTCCTGGCCCGTCTTCGGGCGGCAAGGGAGAGGGATCGCTCTTTTTCACAATCCGTCACACAAGAGTCCTGTCGCGCCACAATTGACTCAGGACGATATTTCGCTCGTTGAATGCACGAGGGGAGGGGCTTCGTCCACCAAGGCGACGCCCGGCCTTCCGCCTTGGAAGGTTGTGACGACTTGTCCGCTGGCGTGGGGAGCGCGACTGTTATTTTGTATCAGTGCTTAAGGGGTTTGTCGTCTTGCGGGTTCCGCTTCCAGTCAGGCCGGCCTTCGATTGATTGACCGGGGCGCACGCTGGCTATCCTTGGTCGGTGCGGCGGGCGTCTTTCTCGCCGTCGCGCCGCAAGCCGCCTTTGCGGATCAGCGCACTTTCGCCTTCGATATTCCCGCGGGCGCGCTCGGGCCGGCGCTCCGGCGATATGGAACCACCACGGGCCAGCCCTTGATTTTCACCGACGCCCTGGTCCGCGGCCGACGCGTGTCCGGTCTCAAGGGCGCCTTCACGGCCGAGGCGGCGATCGAACGCCTATTGGCCGGCACCAGCCTCGGCTACGAGCGGAGCCGGTCCGGGGCGCTGATGATCGTGGCGCGGTCCGCCGCCACGCCTCCCGTCCGGACGGCGTCGAAGGGAGAAAGATCATCTCCCCCGCCCGCGGAAATCGCGGAGGAGGAGGTTCGGCCGCCCGTCGCGGTGGAGCCGGTCGTCATCACGGCGCTTAAGCGTCCGCAGACCGCCCAGGCCTCGACGACCTCGCTCACGGCGATCAGGGGCGACCTCCTGGACCGGCAGACGGGGCGGGGTCTGAGCGACATCCTGCCGATGGCGCCCGGCGTCCAGTTCAACGCCATCGCGCCGGGCGTGTCGAGCGCCGCCATTCGCGGCATCACGACCAGCTCGGGCGTGTCGCGCGGGCAGGGCGTGGTCGGCTACTTCATAGACGAGACGCCGCTGACCGATCCCTACCTGGCGACGGGAGCGATCGAGATCGACCCCTTCGACCTCGAGAACATCACCATCCTTCGTGGCCCGCAGACCACGCTGTACGGCGCCTCGGCGTTCGGCGGCGCCATCAACTTCCAGACCCGCAAGCCCGACCTCGCGCAACGGGAGGCGCGGCTCCAGCTGTCGGCCGCGCGGGTCGATGGCGGCGCGGGATCCGGAACCGCGCGGGCGATGGTCAACCTGCCGGTCGTCGGCGACGTCCTGGCCCTGCGCGCGACCTACAACTACCGAAGGGACGGCGGCTTCGTCGACAACGTCAGCGTCGGCAAGAACAGCAACACCTTGCTGACCCGTAGCGGTCGTCTTCAGCTGGCCTGGGTTCCGACCGCCTCGACGTGGGTGAGCCTGATGTGGCTGACGCAGTCGCAGGACACGGCGGATCTGGGCTACGAGGAAGAGGATCCTCTCTCCGTCAAGAACAGCCCGTTTCCGGAGGCGGTCGACCTCAGGACACAGCTTGCCCTGCTGCGCGTCGACCAGAACACGCGATGGGGGACGCTGACGCTTCAGGCCTCTCGGCGCGACAAGAAACGCTTTGTGGGCGGCAGCTTCCAGCGTGCGCAGGACGGCGCGATCGTCGACGAATCCGCCGAGAACTACGGCTCGCGCGGGGATGCGGTGGAGATCCGCCTGGCGTCGCCCGCCGACCGGCGTCTGTCGTTCTTGCTGGGCGCTGTCTACGACCAGACGCGGGTGAGCGTCGAGAGCGTCTACACGGCGGCTCCACGCTCCGCCAGACCGGCGGCGAAACTGCTCGCGGCCATGAGCTACGGCTACGAGGCGCGGGTCGGCACGCTGTTCGCGGAAGCGGGTTACCAGCTCGCGCCGCACTGGCGGATCGAAGTCGGCGGCCGTCTGTTCCGCCTGACGGAGAGCGACCTAGCGGGCGTCGACATCGTCACCGATCGCCACAGCGCCGACTTCGACATGAAGGGGTTCACGCCGAAGGTGACCGTCTCGTGGCGGCCGGACGATCGACGTCTCGTCTACGCCACCCTGTCAAAGGGCGCGCGGTACGGCGGCCTCAACATCGACCTCTCCGGCGGGCCGGCCACCACTTTCCAGCCCGATACGCTGTGGAACGCCGAGATCGGCGTGAAGCTGGCTTCCGCCGATCGGCGCATCAGCCTTGATGCGGCCGTGTTCGGGATCCTCTGGCGCGACGTGCAGGTTCGTCTCGCCGCCCCCGGCGTCGGCTACGTGACCAACCTGAAGCAGGCCGACAGCTACGGTTTCGAGGGCGCGTTGAGCTGGGCCCCGGCGCCGAACCTCGCCGTGCAGGCCAACCTCACCTACCTGGACGCCGAGCTTGACCTGGAGCCTGGCCTGACCCCCCGGGATCTCGTCCTGCCGGGGGCCGCGAAATGGCGTCTGTCCGAGACCGTCGCCTACCGCTGGGCTGATCTTCCCCTGCAGCCGACCCTGACGCTGTCGCACAGGTTCGCGTCGCGCGCGCCGTCCAACCTCGGCGCGACGCCGGCCGAGAACGGCTATCACGTCTTCAACGGTCGCCTGACTCTGCGCCACGGTTCGACGGAATTCAGCCTGTTCGTCAACAACATCACGGACGCCCGGGGGGTCACGCTCTCCAGCGGGCCGCAGCGGTTCGTCGAGCCTCCCCGCACCATCGGCGTCGCGTTCGATCGCGCCTTCTAGGCGGACGATCCCGAAGTGACGATCGCAAGACAAATCCGACACATTTGTTTGGAGGATTTCACCCTGGGCGGCGTCATCGGTTCTGAAGACCCCTGTTCGCGGACATTCGGGATCGGCCCATGAAGATTGCGATCATCGACGACGACCGGCGTCAGGCGCGGGAGATCGAGGACGCTCTGTCGTGCGACGAGCACCGCTGCCACCTGTTCTATGACTGGGACGATTTCACCTCCCTTCCGGTCCAAGGACGGTATGACGCGCTCATCCTCAGCCGCAGGGGCCGCGACCGGGACGATCGCGAGATCATGAGCTGGTTGCGCAGCGCGAACCCGATGCCGGTTCTGGTCCTGGCGGACCAGTCGACGGAAGACGAGGTCGTCGCCTGGCTCAACGCCGGCGCCGCAGACCTGATCGTTCCGCCGACGACGCCCCGGGCGATCAGCGCGCGCGTGAAGGCCCTGACGCGGCGATACGCGGGCGGCGGCCCCTCGCAGGAGCTGAAGTTCGGCGACTACGCCTTTCATCCGGGCGGCCGCGCCGTGGTCATCAACGGAGAGCTCGTTCCCCTGACGGAGAAGGAGTTCATGCTCAGCCTGATGCTGTTCAGAAACTCCAACAATCCGATCTCGCGGGAGACGATCTACGAGCGGATCTGGAAGTACAAGTCGACCGCGTCCTCGAGGACGGTCGACACCCACGTGGCTCGCATTCGGAAGAAGCTGAAGCTGTTTCCCGGCGGAGGGTTTCCGCTGATCTCGATCTACGGCAAGGGCTACATGATCGTGCAGAGTTTCTCCGAGGGAAGCCTTCCCTGGGCGACGTCGGGCTGACGCGCTGCGGCCGGATCGGCTCGCGACCGTTGTTCTGCTGTCGCAAAACTGTGGGAAATGTGGTCCGGGGGCGCGCGTCCGAAGGTGCGCGGCGGGGCCGGTCTCATGCCAAGTCCAGTGCATTCAAGCGGGGTCAGAAGCGCGGCCGCCGTCGTGCTGATCAGCGGCCTGGCGGCGGTCGCCGTCCTGGCGCCTCAGGCGCGGGCCCAGTCCGGCGCGGCCTATGACTATCCTGTCCTGCCGCTTTCGGAGGCTCTGGCGCGGTTCGGCAAACAGTCCGGGTTTCATCTCAACTATGACGAGGCGCTGGCCGAGGGACGGGCGGCGGGGCCGGTTCGAGCCAGGTCGCCGCACGAGGCGCTAAGTCAGCTGCTGGCGGGAACCGGCCTGGTGGCCCGGTTCACCCGGCGGGACGCCTTCACCATTGTTCCCAGAGCGACGGAAGCTCGCCCGGACATGCGGCTGGACGATCTGGTCGTCACGGCGCCCGTGATCGGGGAGGCCAAGGGCGTCGACTACGCCTGGTATGGTTCGCTGCTGCTGGAGGAGTGTTTCCGCAAGTTGCGTGAACAGCGGGCGTTGAAGGGGCGGCGATACGAGCTGCAGCTCTATGTCTGGCTGGATCGCGACGGAGCCGTTACGCGCCTGGAGACGCTCGGACCGCTCGACCAGGTGGAGACGCGTCTGCTCGTGGAGGAGTCGCTGGCGGGTCTGAGGGTCGCCAGTCTGCCGCCCCAGGCCATGCCCCAGCCGATCCGGCTGCGCATCAGCGCGATGTGATGACGGCCGTCTTCGACATGGATGTGCGCCCGACGCACCGCCCCTGGCGTCGGGATGCGGTCGTGCTGGCGGGGGCGCTGGCGTTCCATGCGGTCTTGGTCTGGGCCCTGTTCGCCCATAGTCCCGGGCTGTCGGTGCGGCCGGTGGTGGTCTCGCTGGATCTGATGGAGCCCCTGGGCGCGCCCTCGACCTGGCCGAGCCCGCGACGGGGCGGCGCCGCCAAGGGCGAGGAGGCGGGCGGAGGGCAGGAAGCGGAAATCGCGCCCCGCCCCGCCGGCGCCGAGACCGGGAGCGGAAGGCAGGGCCAGGACGCCGGCCCCGCAGTCCCGACGCCCGATCCCGCGCTGGCCAAGGCGCTCGCCGAGGTCAGCTTGCGGCCGGCCGACAGCGTCGGAGAGGGCGCCGGGGAGGGGCGGGCGGGCGTCGGCGGCCAGAACGCCTATCAGCGTCGGCTGCAGCGCCATATCCGGCCGTTCCGGCTCTATCCGTCCGAGGCGGTCGTGCGCCGCGCCGAGGGCCTTGTGCTGGTCCGCTTCCGCGTGGCCCGCGACGGCTCGGTCGAAGAGGCCTGGGTCGTCGGGCGTTCGGGCGACGCCGCCCTCGATCAGGCGGCGCTCGAGACCCTGTGGCGCGCGGAGCCGATGCCGGTCGTGCCGGACGATCTGCCCGCGCCGGTCGAGATCGAGCTGCCGGTCCCCTTCAGGCTGCCGGGTCGATGACCAGAGCGGAGCTCGTCGCCAGGTTCATGGAGCTGTATCCGGAGCTTCGCACGCGGCTTCATGGTCGCTTGCGGTCGCGGGAGCTCGCCGACGAAGCGCTGAGCGAGACCTGGCTGCGGCTGTCGAGGGGCGGCGACCTGGGCCTGGTCAGAGACGCCCGGGCCTATCTGCATCGCATGGCGATGAACATCGCGGTCGACCGGCGCCGGGCCGGCGCGCGTCTGGCCTCGGCCGCGGACATCGATGCGCTGCTGGCCCTGCCGGATGGCGCGCCGGATCCCGAGCGGGCCGCGGCGGCGCGGCTGGAGCTGCGGGCTCTGGAGCAGGCCGTGGCCGGGCTCACGGCCCGCCGTCGCGCCATCCTGGTCTCCGCGCGGCTTGATGGTCGGTCCTGCCAGGAGATCGCCACGGAGATGGGGCTTTCGAAACGCACCGTGGAGATGGAGCTGCGTCATGCGCTGGACCATTGCGCCGACCGTCTGAGCGCCCTCGATCGCGTCGGTTTCGTAACTTCGCCCTCCGCGACGTCTAGATAAGAGAATGGACTGCAACCCACGATGATGGACGTGAAGCGCGACATCCCGGCGGAAGGATCGGGCGACGATCTCGAGGCGCAGGCGCGTGCGTGGATCGTGCGGCTGCGGTCGGGCGCGGCGACCGAGCTTGATCTGCTGCGGCTGGCCGAGTGGCGCGCGGCGTCTCCCGCGGCGGAGGTCGCGTTCGAGCGCGCGCGCCGTCTGTGGGCGGAGCTGGGGTCTGCGCTGGCGACGGACGCCGAGGCGCGGGTGGTTCCGTTGCGCCGACCGCGGATGACCCGGCGAGCGGCGCTGATCGGCGGCGGGGCCATGGCGGCGGGCGTCGCCGGGCTGGCCTATCTGGGCGCCAGGCCGGTCGACGGCGGACGCGAACACGAGACCTTGCTGGCCACGGCGAAAGGCGAGCAGCGCACCGTTGCGCTCGGAACTGGGGTGACCGCCGACCTGAACACCGCCACGCGCGCGCGCCTCTGGACGGCCGAGACCGGGCAGGGGCTGGAACTGCTGCGCGGAGAGGTGCTGCTCACCATCGCGCAGGATGCGCCGCCCAGCCGTTTTGTCGCCCGTGTCGGGTCGGCCGTGGCGATGGCCGAGGCGGCGCAGTTCGTGCTGCGGCGTGACGGTTCCGACGCCAGTATCCTGTGCCTGCAGGGCCAGGTCCTGGTCGAGCAGGCGGGATCGCGCCTGACGCTTGGTCCCCGCACGCTGCTGCGCTTGGGCGAGGGTGTCGCCGAGTTGGTCCGATCGTCCGAGGCGGCCGAGGCGGTGGCCTGGCGATCAAGGCAGCTGGTCTACGAAGACCGTGCTCTTGGCGAAGTGATCGAGGAGCTGAATCGCTATCGGCCGGGGCGGATCGTGCTGCGCGACGGCGGCCTGGCCTCTCGGCGGGTGAGCGGCGTGGTGCATCTGGATCGTATCGACGGGGCCCTGACCAACTTCGCGCGATCCCTGGACGCCAGGCTGACGAAGCTGCCGGGCGGGATCGTCATCCTGGGCTGACGACGTTTTCGCATTTCCGCACCTGGCCTCGTCCTAGCATTAGAGGAGGCCCCATGATGACGAACGCGGCGCGCAGAGTTGTGGTCGGGCAGGCCTGGGACGCTCCAGCCAATGTTGAGATGTTCGGGGCGGCGGCGGACCGGTTCGGCCTGTCGCGCCGCGAGGTCGAGGTGCTGCGGCTGTCCGCCGGCGGGCTGACCGCCACAGCCGCGGCGGCGATCCTGGGCGTGACCGAGGCGACGATCAAGTTTCACCTCGCCGGCGTCCGGAAGAAGCTGCGGGTCAGAAACACCGCCGAGGCGATCACGAAACTGCTGACCGCGTCCTAGCGGGCGACGCCGGCGCAGTCGCCGCTCAAGTTTCAGTTGTCACTCTGATATCGCGAGATGATTTGACCCGAGTTTCGCGGGCATTTCTTGCAGCAATTGCAACCAGTGATACTCTATTCTTTAGTATAGTATTATTCGTGTCGCAAACCACTGTTAGCAGGCTCCCCGTCGGCCGGGGTAGTCTGATTTCCCGGCCTCGTATCGAGGGTCGGGGACAAGATGATCGCTCTGGGAACTGCCAGGCCCGCGGGTCAAGAGCGCGGGAAGCGGATGACGTCCCTGCGCGGCGGGTTGTTCGCGGCGACCGCGGTGGTCGCCCTCTGCGCAGCCGCGCCGGTGCTGGCGCAGGCTGCGGATGACGAGCCCGTGGCGACCGCGCCGGCGGACGCCGGCGTCGAGGACCTCCGCTTCGACGTGATGGAGTTCGAGGTCTCGGGCAACTCCGTGCTTCGCGCGGCCGAGATTCAGCGCGCCCTGACGCCCTTCACCGGCTTCGGCAAAAGCGTTCCGGACGTCGAAGCGGCGCGCGGCGCGCTGGAGAAGTCGTACCGCGACGCCGGCTACGCCACCGTGGTCGTCGAGGTGCCCGCGCAGGACGTGCGCAATGGCATCGTCAAGCTGGCGGTGGTCGAGGGAAAGGTGGACCAGGTGCGGGTCCGCGGCGCCCGCTACGTCCTGCCCAGCGAGATCAAGGACGCCCTGCCCGGCCTGGCCGAGGGGGCGGTGCCCAACGTCCCGGCGCTGCAGCGCGAACTGAGCGACGCCAACAGCCGCGCCACCCGCACCATCACGCCGGAGTTCCGCGCCGGGCAGGCGCCGGGAACCGTCGATGTGGATCTGGTGGTCGAGGACAAGCGCCCCTGGGGCGCCAGCCTGGAGTGGAACGACCAGTACAACCGCTCGACCGATCGCTGGCGGACCAACGCCTCCGTCCACTACGACAACCTCTGGCAGCGCGGCCACAGCGCCAACCTGTTCTTCCAGACCGCGCCCTACGACATGGACCAGATCCAGGTCTGGTCGGCCTCCTACTACGCGCCGATCGGCTATGGGCGGACCAGCGTGCTCGGCTATGCGGTCCAGTCGAACACCGATGTCGCCACCGTTGGCGGCCTGGCTGTCATCGGCGACGGCTTCATGGTCGGCGCTCGGGTCATCCATACCCTGGAGGGCTCGCCCAAGGGCGTCGTCCAGTCGCTGATGATCGGCGTCGACTACAAAGACTACATGGACCAGATCGGCCTGACCGATCCGGCCACCGGCAAGCCGTTGGTGTTCGACACGCCGGTCACCTACCTGCCGTTCACGGGCCAGTACCGGCTGATCGGCGGCGACAAGACGTCGAACTACGAGATCAGCCTCGGCGCCACCTTCGCCTTCGACGGTCTGGTCGGCGATCAGGACGAGTTCGGCGGCGTGCCGGACAACCCGACGCTGCCGGGCCCGCAGGGACGACCGGGCAAGCGCGCCGACTCCGAGGCGAGCTTCTTCTTCCTGTCCGGCGGGGCCAACTACACCCATCGCTTCGGCGAGGGCTGGGAAGCCCGCGGCATGTTCGACTGGCAGCTGGCGCCCGCGCCGCTGATCTCGAACGAGCAGTTCGTGCTGGGCGGCGTCAACAGCGTGCGCGGCTATCGCGAGGCCGAGGTCCTGGGCGACAGCGGCTTCCGCGTGGCGATGGACATCAGCCGCGACGTTCCGCTGGCCTGGGCCGGAGAGGCCTTCGACAAGGCCGTCGACTGGCGGGTGTCCGCCTTCGCCGAAGGCGGCGGGGCCTTCCTGAACCGGCCGCTGCCGGGCGAGGCCTCGAAGTTCTGGCTGGCCAGCGTCGGCGTCTCCACCAGCTTCGAGGTTCTCAAGGCGCTCTACGGCCAGCTCGACCTTGCCTACCAGTTCGACGACGACCCCTCGAGATCAGGCGCGCCGGTCAAGGACGACCTGGGCGGTCTTCGTCTGCATGTGAAATTCGGCGCCAAGTATTGAGACGGAAAATGAACAGAAAACACATCCTCGGTCTGCTTGCCGCCTTCTCGGCATTCCTGTCGGTTCACGACGTCAGGGCGGCGGACGGCGACTGGTTCGACGACAAGCTGAAGATCCGCAAGGAGATCGTGGTCAATCCGGGCGCCAAGGGCGCCGGACTGGACGCCGCGGTTCCGACCTTCCCCTTCGTCCTGCGGTTGTCCGAACAGACGGTGGCCTTCGACGATCTGAAGGATGACGGCTCCGACATCCGGGTGACCGGTCCGGACGGCAAGCGCGTCGAGCACTACGTCGAGAGCATCGACCGCAAGGCCGGCCTGGCTATCGTCTGGGTGCGGGGGACGAGTCTCGATCCCAAGTCGAGCCAGACCTATCACCTCTACTACGGCGGCGACGCCAAGTCGGTGGCCAACCCGGCTGGCGTGTTCGACGGCTCCGAGCTGTTGGCGCTGGACTTCTCCAACGACGCCAAGGACCGCACCCGCAACGGCAACGACGCGGTCGGCGCGGTTCCTACTGCGCCGGGCTTCGCCGGGCAGTCGGCCAATCTCTCGGGCGCGCCGATCCGGATCGCCGCCTCGACCAGCCTCGCGGGTCAGCCGGGCGCGCCCTTCACCCTGATGATGTGGATCAAGCCGGCCCAGGCCGGGAACGCCGTCCTCGCCCGCCGCGGCGGCGGCCTGACCCTGTCGCTGGCCGGCGGCCAGGTCGTCGCGCAGATCGGCGGCGCCCAGGTGGTCGGCTCGATCCCGGCCGTCCCCGGCGGCTGGACCCACCTGGCCCTCGTCGGCCGCGCCGACGGACGGGTCGACCTCTATGTTGGCGGCAAGCCCGCCGGAACGGCCCAGGGCGCGACGCCGGCTCTCACCGACGACCTGATCCTGGGCGAGGGCTTCACCGGCCAGATCGACAACGTGCGCTACGCCGCCGCCGAGCGTTCGGCCGCCTACATCGGCGCGGTGGCCCAGTCGGACAACGGCCGCGGCCTGGTGACCTACGGCGCTGAGGCGACCCGCTCGGGCAAGTTCGAGCTCGGCTACTTCATGACGGTCATCACCAACGTGACGTTGGAAGGCTGGGTCGTGATCGGTCTCTGCGCGATCATGCTCGCCCTGGCGATCTGGGTGATGATCACCAAGTCGTCGCTGGTCTCGCGCATCGAGAAGCAGAACCAGGCCTTCGAGGACGCCTACGCCGACGCCTCGGCGGTCGACGGCCAGCCCCTGCGCTCCGAGGCCAACCGCAACCCCGTCTCGACCCTGTCCCAGATCTATGCGGCCGGCCTGCACGAGGTCGAGCTGCGCGCCAAGGGCGGCCAGACGCGGTTCACCAGCGCATCGATCGAAGCGCTCAAGGCCCGCATCGACGGTGTCCTGACCAACCAGGCCTACAGGTTGTCCGACAAGATGGTGCTGCTGACCTTGGCGGTCTCCGGCGGTCCGTTCCTGGGCCTGCTGGGCACGGTCATCGGGGTGATGATCACCTTCGCGGCGATCGCGGCCGAGGGGAACGTCAACGTCAACTCGATCGCCCCCGGCGTCGCCGCCGCGCTGCTGGCCACCGCCGCCGGCCTGCTCGTCGCGATCCCCGCCCTGTTCGGCTACAATATCATCCTTACACGGATCAAGCGGATCAACGCCGCCAGCCGCTCCTTCGCCGACACCCTCGTCGCGCGTCTCGCCGAACAGTACGGCGCGTAGGGGGCGATCATGGCGAAAGTCCAAGACGACGACGCGATCTACGACGAGGTCAACGTCGTGCCGATGCTCGACCTGGCCTATGTGCTGATCATCGTCTTCATCCTGATGGCGACGGCGCAGGTGGCGGGCATCGAGCTCGACCTCCCCAAGGCCTCCAACCGGCAAACGCTGGAGGCCAGCCAGACCCAGGCGATCAGCGTCGCGGCGAGCGGCGAGGTCTACCTCAACGGCGCGCCGATCACGGTGGCCGACCTGACCGAGGAGATGCGTGCGCGCTTCGCGGAGGATCCGGAGACTCCCGTGGTCATCCGCGGGGATACCGCGGCCGCCTACGGCAAGGTCATGGAGGTGCTCGACGTCCTGAAGGGCGTGGGCATCACCAAGATCGGCCTGCCCGCCGAAAAGCCGGCCGGCTGAACCCGGTGTCCGAGTGTCCAGCATGACCCCCAAATCCAAAAGCTGGCGGACGCTGGCGGGGCTTGCCGTCGGCTGCTTGGCGATCGTCGGCCTCGGCTGGTGGCTGCTCAGCCTCGGCAAGGTCGAGGAGCGGGTGCGGACCGAGGAGGTCGAGATGTTCGACATCTCGCAGCCTCCCCCGCCGCCGCCTCCGCCCGCGCCGGTCGAGCAGCCTCAGGACGTCAAGCCGGAGGAGACGCCGCAGACCGTCCAGCCTGATCCGTTGTCCGCCCAGCAGCCCGAGAGCACGAATCCGCCCGCGGGCGATCTCTCCAGCCTGCTGCAGGACCCGACCGCCGCCTCGTCGCCCTTCTCGGGCGGTCCGCGGGGGCAGGGCGGGACGGGCAAGGGGCCGCTGATCGGCGGGACCGCGTCGGGCGCCGCCGCGTCGCGCGCCTACGCCGACATCATCAAGAACGCGATCATGCGTCACCTGCGCCGGGACAAGGCCCTGGCTCAGGAGGGCTTCGCCTTCTCGATCAAGGTCCGCGTCGACGCCTCGGCGAACGTGGAAGTGGTCAGCGTCTCCAACGTCAGCCCGCCCGAGCTCGAGGCGTCCATCAACAAGGCCCTGCGCGGATTGTCCGCGGTCGATCGGCCGCCGCCCGCGGGCGGACCCGTCCCGTTCGTCGCCACCATCCGTCTCAACCAGTCCTGACCGGGAACGGTCGAACCCAACACGCTCCACGGAGTCAAAGATGTCCAACGCCTCCTTCGCCGCCCGACTGCTCGCCGGGGCCGCCGGCGGGGCCCTGTTGCTCGCCGCCGGGGCCGCCGGCGCCCAGACGCGCCCGACCGATCCGTCGACCCTCGATATTCTGCAGGTGCTGGTCGACAAGGGCGTGCTGACCCAGGACGACGCCAACGCCGTCCTGGGCGAGGCCCGCCGCCGCGCCGAGGAACGCAAGGACGTCGTCCGCGTGCCCTATGTTCCCGAGGCGCTCCGGGCCGAGATCAAGGAGGAGGTGAAGACCGAGGTCCTCGCCACCGCCCGCCAGGAGAACTGGGCCCAGCCCGACGCCCTGCCCGGCTGGCTGAACCGGATCAGCTTCTCCGGCGACGTCCGGGTGCGCGGCGAGTGGAGAAACTACGGCGACGGCAACACGCCGCTGATCCCGAACGTGACCGAGATCCGCAACCGCGGCGGCATCGTCGAGAGCGCCACCCCGCCGTTCCTGGCGACCAACGACGGCCGCTACCGCACCCGGGTCCGGGCCCGCTTCGGCATCGACGCCAAGGTCAACGACAGCATCGACGCGGGCCTGCGCTTCGTGTCCGGGGACATCTCCGATCCGGTGTCCACCAACGAGACCCTGTCGCCGAACTTCGACAAGATCGACGTCGGCCTGGACCGGGCTTTCGTCCGCCTGACGCCTTTCCGCGACCAGCCGATGTTCCGCCAGACCTCGGCCATCCTGGGCAAGTTCGACAACCCCTTCTTCTCGACCGAGATCATGTGGGATCGCGACGTCCAGTTCGACGGCGTCGCGCTGACCACGGATGTCGCGCTGGGCGATCACTTCAGCGCGCCGCACCTGTTCGGCACGGTCGGGGCCTTCCCGCTGGAGGAGTTCTCCTCCGACGCTCCGGACAAGACGCTCTACGCGGCCCAGTTCGGCGTCGGCTACCAGCCGACCGAGCGGATGAAGTTCCGCCTCGCCGGCGCCTACTACTACTTCGACAACGTCCAGGGGCGGTTCAACACCCTTGGCCAACGCAACAACGACGAGACCACGCCCCGGCGTGTCCAGTACGGCAACTCGCTGTTCAACGTCCGCCGCGACAACACCAAGCCGAACACGGTCCTGTTCGGCCTGGCCTCGCGCTACGAGGTGGCCGCGCTGACCGCCCGGGCCGAGTTCAGGCTGACCGACGCGCTGACGATGGCCTTCGACGCCGAGGGCCTGCTCAACACCGCCTTCGACGAGACCGCCCTGACCAAGCGCTACGGCGTTCCGGCCAGCAGCGGCGACAAGGCCTGGCACCTGCGCGGCACGATCGGCTCGCCGCGCGTGGATGACGCCGGCCAGTGGCAGCTCAGCGCCGGTTGGCGGCATATCGAGGCGGACTCGACGCTCGACCTGTTCACCGACAGCGACTTCGGCCTGGGCGGCACCGACCAGGAAGGTTTCGTGATCAAGGGCCTGGTCGGACTCAGCCCGCGCATGTCGCTCGAGGCCAGCTGGTACTCGGCGCGGACGCTGGACCTGATCGATCCGCTGACCGGCGCACGCGCGGACTCGATCGACACCGACACCGCGCAGCTCGACCTCATCGTCAAATTCTAGGGCCGGAGAGCGTCATGAAGACCACCACCGCCATCGTCCTGTGCGCGCTGAGCCTGTCGGCCGGCGCGGCGGTCACGGCCGTCGCCCAGACCGCGACCCGTCCGGCCAAGGCCGGCGAGTGCATCGTCCGCGAACAGGCCGAACAGATCATCTCCACCCTCGCGCAGCGCAACGAACAGCTGAAGACGACCACGGCCGCCCTGCGCGACGCCGAGCAGCGCGCCGTCGAGGCTGAAGCCAAGGCCCAGGAGGCGGCCGTCGCCAAACAGGCGCTGCAGGTCGCCGCCGAGCGCAATCGCGAACTCGTGGCGATCGGCAAGGCGATCCTCAAGGACTACGAGGACATGGGCCTGGGCAAGAGGACCGCCGCCGGCGAGCCCCTGACCCAGCTCTATCGCGTGCGTCTGGAGAACAAGCTCCAGGGCTTCGAGGACCAGATCGCCGCCCAGCGGGTCTTCCCCGAACGCGAACTCGAAGCCGCGCGGCGCCCCGCGTCGCCCGCCGCCCCCGCCCACTGACGTCTCCTTTCCGGCCGTCGCGCGTCTCGCGGCGACCGACCGTATCCGCACCCGCCAGGAGCGCTTCCATCATGGCCCGCCGCCGTTCCGTCGCCCCCAAGCCCGTCCTCGTCCGCTTCGCCAGGGCGTCGTCCCGCGTCGCCCTGATCGCCTCGGTCAGCCTGGTCAGCCTCGCCGCTTCGGGCGTGCTGGGCCTGCGCGGAGCCTCCGCCCAGGATGCGGCCCAGACGCTGCCGGGAACGCAGATCCTGCCCGGCGGCCGCTGGACCGGCGCCCGCCTGCCGACCGTCGCCCAGACCAACAACGGCCTGGTGATGACCATCAAGCAGGAACAGAAGGCGGCGCTGCTCGACTGGTCCCGGTTCGACGTCGGCGCGACCGAGGAGGTGATCTTCGACCAGGGCGGGGCCGACTGGATCGCCCTGAACCGCATCTTCAACGCCAACCCGTCTCAGATCGCCGGCAAGATCACCGCCAAGGGCCAGGTCTGGCTGGCCAACACCAACGGCGTGGTCTTCAAGGGCACGGCCCGGGTCAACACCCAGTCGATGCTGGTGACCACGACGGTGATGCCGGATTCGGTGCTCAATCCGGGCGGCCTGCTGGACGCGCGCATGCGGGCCAGCGGCTACAACTGGGGCAACGTCCCGGGCCTGCTCGAGGAGGCCAAGGGCGACATCGTCATCGACAAGGGCGCCAAGCTCACCTTCAAGTCGACCGACCCGGCGGTGACCAGCAGCGCCATCTTCCTGGGCGTGAACGTCATCAACCGCGGCGATATCAGCGTCACGGACGGCCAGATCGTGATGCTGGCCGGCGAGGACTTCTCGCTGATGAGCAGCGTGGCCGGCGAGAACTTCAACTACGGCTTCCTGCGCGGCGTCTACGGCTTCAACTCCGCCCAGCGCACGACCTTCGGCCGCTACCGCAACGAGGCGGCCTGGGAGGCCTACCAGCTCGAGCGGGCCGCCCAGATCGGTCTGCGGGTCGTCAATGAGGGAACCATCACCTCGACCCGCGGCTCGATCGTGATGCAGGGCGCGGCGGTCGACCAGCTCGGCGTGGTCCAGGCCACGACCGGGGTCCGCCAGAGGACCGGCGCGATCCTGCTGCGGGCGGGATTCGGCTTCGACGACGCCGAACTCATCTACTCGAACGCGCCCGATCGCGTCGGCGGCGACGTCACCTTCGGCAAGGGCAGCGTGACCCAGGTGACGCCCGAGACGGGCGACGACGCGAGTCCGGCGATGGAGACCTTCACCGGCTTCAAGCGCTCGCGCATCGCGGTCACCGGCCGCAAGGTGCTGATGGACGAGAACGCCGTCCTGCGGGCCAACAGCGGCCTGGTCACCATCGACGCCAACTACACCGGGATGGTGAGCGGCGACTTCATGGGCTCGGACAAGGGGAAACCTGGCGCCTTCGTGATGAAGTCGGGCGCGCTGATCGACGTATCCGGTCTCGACGGCGTCAAGCGCGACGTGTCGGACAACATCGTCGAGGTCGAGATCCGGGCCAACGAACTGGCCGGCTCGCCGGTCCAGCGCGACGGCATCCTCTACGGCAAGAAGGTCAAGGTCGACACCCGCCAGGGTTCCTCGATCGTCGACTGGACGGGCGCGCTCGCCAACCAGAACCTGACGGCCGAAGACCGCTCGATCAACGGCGGCGAGGTCGAGATCCGCGCGCTCAGCACCGTCCAGATCGAGAAGGGCGCCAAGATCGACATCTCGGGCGGTAGCGCCGAGTACGCCGGCGGCTACATCGACGTCACGCAGCTGACCGCGGCCGACGGCCGGGTGTCCGACATCGCCACGGCCGACGCCAGCGTGAAGTACAAAGGCCTCTCGACCAGCAAGCGCTACGACGAGGGTTATGTCGAAGGCGGCGACGCCGGACGGCTTGAGATCCTGTCCTCGTCCCAGAAGCTGTTCGGGCGAGTGGTGAGCGACACCGTGGTCGGCCAGCGGCAAATGGCGGCCGGCGTCAAGGGCGCCAGGCCGGCGACCCCGGCCGGCGCCGTCGAGGTTCCCGTCTCCACCCGCCTGCCGAAGGGCGGGACTGTCGCGCTCGGCACCTCTTCGGAGTCCTTGGGCGAGTACTTCTTCGACCAGGTGTTCGTGACGCCCGGCCAGGGGCCGGTGACGATGACCGTGAACGGCGGCCAGGTGACGCTCGACCCGAGCAAGCTGGGTCTGAACGGCAAGCTCGCCGAGGGCGGCTACAGCCAGGTGATGATCGGCGTCGGCAACGACGCCCGGCAAGTGCTGCTGGCGCCCGGCTGGGTGGTCTATGACGGCCGGCCCGTCGAGCTGCGTCAGGCGCTAGTGGATCAGGGCTATGCCGGCGAGACGCTGGAGGCGATGCTCAAGCCCGGCGCCCAGCTGCCCTCCGGTTTCGAGCGCGGCCGCGCCGCGGCGTTCAGCTTCATCGACCAGGACTTCGCCACGGGCGTCCAGGTCCTGAACATCCAGAACAAGAGCGACGCCAGGGCCTACAATCTCAGCATCCTGGACGGCGCGAAGCTGTCGGTGGCGCCGGGCGGAACGCTGACGCTCAGCGCCACGCCGGCGATCATCGGCAAGAACGTCCTGCTCCAGGCGGCTGGCGGCAAGATCTCGATCCTGGGCGCCAGCGTCGGCGACGGCGCGGTGATCTCCGTCGCCGGCCAGTGGACCAACGACCTGGACAGCGGTGGGCGCTACGGCGGCTTCGCCGACGGCGGCGCAATCGATCTGTACGGCGCGCGGCTGGACGGCAAGGTGACCCTCGACGCCTCGGGCGGCGGTTGGTGGAAGCGGACGTCGCCGGCCACATCGTCCGGACCCGGATCTTTCAGCCTGGTCGAAGGCAAGGGCGGCGCCATCGCGCTGGGACGTCCGACGGACCAGGGCGCGGTCCAGTTCCTCGACCGCGCCGGCGTCAAGCTGGCCGGTCTCGGCGGCGCGGGCTCGCTGACCCTCGCCGACATGGGCGACATCGTCATCGGTCCCGATGGCGGCGCGGCGCCGGGCGGCGTCCTCTACCTGTCGAACGCCAGGCTCAACGGCTGGGGTCTGGGCGGCCTGAACCTCAGCGGGGGCGTCCTGACCCTGTCGCTGGCGGAGAGCGTCGTCGGCCGAGTGTCGTGGCAGGGCGTTCTGAACCCCAACTCCACCGAGCCCAACGACCCGGCGCGCTACCTGGTGCAGCCTGGTCAGGTGATCACGGCCCAGGGTTATGCGGCGATCCTGGCCGCCAACCAGGAGGCGGCGGCCTACAACGCCGGCCGTCCCGAAGGGACCCCGGCGCGCGGGCAGGTCGCGGCTGTGACCGTCGGCGCCGATATCAATATCCGCGCCGGGACGCGCCTGGACCTCGCGCAGCAGGTTCTCGTCCTCGATCGCCCCGCGGGTCAGATCGCCAGCGGCGCCGATCTGTCGCTGGTGACCAAGGCCATCGTCCCGCCGGCTCATGAACGCAGCGGCGTGAGCTTCGGACTGGGTTCGGCGGGCAATCTCGTCATGGACGAGGCGGCGTCGATCAAGGTGTCCACCAACGGCTCGCTCTCGCTGAGCGGGGCCTTCGCCGATATCGCCGGCGATCTGACCGCTCTCAGCGGCGCGATCGGGGTCAGTTCGGCGGGGACCGGCGCCCTGCGCATCCGCTCGACCGCCTTCCTCGACGCGCGGGGCGAGGCCGTCACCCGCCAGACGCCGGGCGGCGCGCCAGGGCAGACCTGGATAGACGGCGCCATCCATTCCGGCGGGGATATCTCGGTCGGCGGCGGCCAGGTGGTCGTCGAGAAGGGCGCGCGCCTGGACGTTTCCGGCGTCGCCGGGATGCTGACCATCAACGCGCCGTCGCGTCTCGGCGTGGTCCGGGTCGACCGTTTGATCGGCGGCGACGCCGGCAAGATCTCGGTCGACGCGCGCTCGGGCTATCTGCTCGGCGACCTGCGCGGCGCGGCCGGGATCGGGTTCAACAGCGTCGCCGGACGGGCGGGCGTGCTGACTCTGGCCGGCGGCTCCAACGGGGAGGCGCCGAGCCGGGCGACGATCCAGGGCGTCATCGACCAGATCATAGCGAACGCCCCGGAGACCTCCGGCTTCGAGAATCTGCGCGATCTCGCCGTCGCCTGGCTCGGCTACGCGCCGGAGGACGTCGAGCCGGTTCCGATCAACGATCCGGTCGCCTTGCGCGCGTTCCTGACCGCGGCGTTGGGGCCGGCGCTCTCCGTCGATCCCAACGGGTATCTCGCGCTCGATCCGACGCTGGAGGCCCCCGGGACGGCGCCGGCGATCGACGGCTTCAAACCGGCCGTCCCCGCCGGCTACGAACTTCAGGGAAGCGAGAAGGGCTATCTCAACGCGGTCAAGGTGCTGGTCGAGACCTTCGGCTGGACGAGCTACCAGGAAACCTTCGGCCGGATCGCGCCGGGCACGACCTTCCATGTCGGCAAGGCGCCGCTGGAGGCCGCCGCCGGGTTCGACGCCGTGACCGTCGACGGCAATGTCCGCGTCGACAGCGACCTGGTCCTGAAAGCGAAGCGCTCGCTCAGCATCAGCTCGGTCTGGGCGCCGAACGCCGACGTCACGCTGGAGGCACCGATCCTCAATCTCGGCCTCAGCAACGGCGCGCCCGGCGGGGTCACCCCCTCGCGCGGCGGCGCCAGCGGCGGCGAGTTCAGGGCGCTGGCCCAAACGATCAACGTGTCCAGCGCCACCTTCGACGGCTTCAGCAAGGTGACGCTGGAGGCCAAGCGATCGCTGTCCGGCGGCAGCAAGGTCTTCAACGGACCCGAGGGCAAGCTGTTCTCGAGCATCTATGCGCCGGGCGAACTGATCATCCGCGCGGGCCAGGTCTACCCCCACACCGGCACGGCGCTGGGCATCTTCTCCGACACCAGCGTGACCTTCGAGGGCACGGGTCTGGGCGGGGCCGCCCCGCTGTCGGCCGGCGGCCGGCTGGTGATCAAGGCCCCGACCATCAACCAAGGCGGGGTTCTTGCGGCGCCGTTCGGAACGATCCAGTTCGATGGCCGCGTGGTCAACTTCCTGCCGGGCAGCGTGACGACGGTCTCCGCCGACGGCCGCACGATCCTGTACGGCCGTACAGTCGACGGCTCCAACTGGTACGGCCCCACGCCGGACAGCGAGCAGGACGTCCTGCTCGCCACGCCGCCTGAGAAGCGCATCGTCATCAACGGCGACGACGTCGACTTGAGGAAGGGCGCGCTCATCGACGCCCGCGGCGGCGGCGACGTGCTGGGCCTGGAGTTCGTCCAGGGACCGAAGGGCGCGGCCAACATCCTGGCCGGCGACGGCGTCTTCGCGATTTCACCGGCCTTCGGCTCGGACGTCTCCCTCGGTCAGCCGCCGTCGACCAAGCCGAGAGAGCAGCTGGCCGTCGGCGACGTGGTCTGGCTGCCGGCCTTCGACGGCCATCCCGCCGGCTACTACACCCTGCTTCCGGCGGAGTACGCCCTGACGCCGGGCGCCTATCGCATCACCGTGGCGGCCGATGGCGCTTCGTCCTCGGCCCCGCGCCAGACCGGAGACGGCAGCTTCGTCCTGACCGGCCACCAGGCCGCGGAACAGGGCGTCGCCTTCGCCGATCAGGCCTTCACCACCTTCCAGGTGATGCCGGGGTCGGCGGTCCGCGACCGCTCCGAGTTCATCGAAACCAGCGGCAACGGCTTCTTCTCGAGCGAGCGTTTCCTGACGGGATTGGAACGGTCCGGCGGCGTGTTCAACGCCGACCCGCGCCTGCCGGTCGACGGCGGCTTCATGACCATCGCGGCTCGCAACAGCCTGCTGCTGAACGGAACCTTCTCAGCCGCGGGGGCGACCGCGAAGGATCGCGGCGGTTTGCTCGACATCGCCGGGGACAGGATCGTCATCGCCTCGGCCGGCACCGATATCAGCGACCTGGGCGCGGGCTATCTGCGGCTCGATCCCAAGCAGCTGTCGGGCGTCGCCGAGAGCCTGCTGATCGGCGGCGTGCGTCGCCAGGGCGCCGCGGGTCTGGAAATCGTCACCGGCTATGAGGCGCGCGACAACACCGGCGCGCCGGTCGGCGGCACGGCCGGCGCCGAGCGTATCGTGGTCCGCAACGGCGAGGCCGACGCCCTGACCGGGCCGGAGATCCTGTTCGCCTCCACCCACTCGATCCTGTTCGAGCGCGGCTCGGTGGTCCGGGCGGTCGGCGACGGCGCCCAGGCCGAGAACGTCATCATCCGGCCGGAGCTGCCGGCGCATAAGGTGGCCTGGCCGCCCAAGACCTTCGAGGCCGAGGACCGCGGCGCCTTCGTGCGGGTCTCGAATCTGGGCGACGTCTCGATCACCCGGACCAACGCCAAGACCGACCGCGGCGACGTGATCCTGGAGAGCGGCGCGCGGCTGGAAGCCGCCGACGCCGTGGCCGTCAACGCCACCCACAACACGACGCTGGCGCCCGGCGCGATCCTCAAGGCCGGCGTGGTCGAGGCCGCCGCCGGCCGGATCAGCTTCGGGGACGCCCCGGCGGCCGAGAACGGGCTGGTCCTGACCAACTCGGCCTTCGCGGCCCTGGCCAGCGCCCAGACGCTTCGCTTGCGCAGCTTCAGCACCTTCGACATCCATGGCGGCGTCACCCTGGCCACGGGCAACAATCTGGTGCTCGACGGCGGCGGCTTCGTGAACGTCGACGGCCAGAGCAGCAGCACGTTCAAGGCCAAGACCCTGGTGCTCTCCAACACCAATGCGCCGGGCTGGACGCCCGTCGGCGCCGGCGGCGGACTGTCGCTGGCCGCCGACAACGTGACCTTCGCCAAGGGGCAGGTCGGGCTCGGCTTCACCAATGTCTCGGTCGACGCCAAGGGGCGGGTCCTGTTCACCGACGTCGGCAAGCTTACGCTGCCGGGGCGACTGTCGATCACCGCGACCGAGGTCGGCGCGGCGAGCGGCGCCTCTCACGGGGTGGTCGCGGCCGGCGACGTGACCCTGGTCTCGCAGGCGGCTCCGGCGACCCTCGCGGCGCTGGAGACGGCCGGCGCGACCCTGGACCTGAAGGGACGCTCGGTCAGCATCGATCTGCCGGTGAAGTTGTCGTCAGGCGTGTTCCGGGCCACGGCCACGACCGGCGACGTGACGGTCGGCGACAGGGCGCGGATCGACGTGTCCGGCTCGGCCATCAAGTTCTACGAGGTCACGGAGTATCTGGGGGCGGGCGGCATCGGCCTGACCTCCGAGAGCGGCGACGTCCGGCTCGCCTCGGGCGCGGTTCTCGACCTGTCGGGCGGTCCGACGGGCGACGCCGGAGACCTCGTCATCTCCGCGGGGCGGGGCGTCGCGGTGCTCGACGGGACGCTCAAGGCTCAGCCCGGCGTCAGGGGCAAAGGCGGCCGTTTCACGCTGCAGACCTCGACCCTGACGGACTTCGGAGCGCTGAACGGCAAGCTCAACGCCAGCGGCTTCTCGCGTTCGCGGCGGTTCGCCGTGGTCGCCGGCGACGTGAACCTCACGGGCGAGACGCGGGTCGACGACTTCGAACTTTCGACCGGCGCCGGTTCGATCGTCATCGACGGCGCGGCCAAGGTGATCACGACGCGCGACAAGGGCGGCAAGATCGTCATCGCGTCGGGCGGAGACCTGATCGTCAGGGACGGCGCCCTGCTCGACGCCAGCGCCAAGGGGACCGGCGACCAGCGTGGCGGGACGATCTCGCTGCAGGTCGGCGACAATGGGGCGCTCGACGTGGGCCAGGCGACTCTGCGCGTCACGGGGCTGGGCAAGGGCGAAGCCGGCGAGGTCCGCCTGCGGGCCCGCCAGATAGGGGGCGACGTGGCGGTTGATCGCTACGGCGCCATCGTCCAGGGCGGGGCGACGGTTCTGGAGGCCTACAAGGTCACCGACCTGGGCGCCGGCGACCATGTCATCGACACCGGGCTGCAGGGCCAGGTGATCGCCCAGGCCGCGGCCTTCATGGCCGACGCCAACATCGCGGCCATCCGTACGCGACTGGGACAGAACGACGGCTCCGCGTTCCGCATCACGCCGGGCGTGGAAATCCGCTCGGGCGGCGACCTGACGCTGGTGAACGACTGGAACCTGGCTTCAGCCCGCTTCGGCGGTCAGCCGGGGACCTTGACCCTGCGGGCCGGCGGCGATCTGGCGTTGAACGCCAACCTGTCCGATGGCTTCCTGTCGGCCAGGCCGTTGCCGGCCAAGCCCATGACCGACCCGACGCGGACGGCGACGCCGCTGACCAACGACGCGTCCTGGACCTACAATCTCGTGGCGGGCGCGGACTTCAGCCAGACCAACGTCCTGGCCACACGCTCCTCGGCCACGGGCGAGGGAGATATCCTGATCAACGCCCTGGTCCGGACCGGCACCGGCGACATCAACGTCGCCGCCTCGGGCGACCTGACCTACAAGCCGGTGGACGCCTACAAGGTCGAGATCACGGTCGGGCTGGACCCGCGCAGCCGCGTCGTCTCGATCGTCTATCCCGACGGAACGCTACGCACCTACACTGCGTCGGAGCCGGATCCGACCGGACGCTACAGCGTGGTCGCCGACGAGCTGGGCCGGATCAGCTTCGAAGGGATCATGGGTTACGGCGCGACCACGGTCGAGCGCGGCAACCGGGTCTTCGGCGACTATGACCAGAGCGAGAGCAAGAACCGCTTCACTGTCCAGTATGTCGAGGGCGCGCTCTATACGGCAGGGCGCGAGGCGGCGGCGATCGAGGGCTTCGAGGACGCGAGCCGGTATACGACCCGAGACGACAACGGCGATCCCGTCACCCACTATCGCCCCACCTCGTACCTGGAGAAGGGCGGCGACATCACCATCGCGGTCGGCGGCGCCATCACCGGCGCGGGCGATGCGATCAAGGATCAGACCTGGTACGGCAAGCGCGGCGCGATGCAGCAGGTCGACCTGACCGGACGCATCGACGCGCCGTTCTCGACCGACATGGGCGGCCTCTATCAGCAGACGGCCTTCTGGATCACGCCCGACACCTTCCTGCAGGGCGTCGGCGCCCTGGGCGGCGGCGATGTCGCCATCCGGGCCGGCGGCAACGTCGACAACCTGGCGGTCGCGCTGCCGACGACCACCCGGGTGTCCGGCGGCCGGACGGCCGGCGAGGCTAAGGTCGTCCATGTCCTGGGCGGCGGGGACCTGGAGATGCAGGTCGGCGGCGATCTGCTGGGCGGCTCCTACTGGGTGTCCAAGGGGACGGCGACGATCGACGTCGACGGGCGGATGGACCGGACCGACAAGCCCGACATCGAGAACCCCTTCCACCACAACCCGTCCCTGGGCGGTTTCGTCCGTGATCGCCGCGCGCAGGGCTCCACCCTGCTCGTGATCGACGACGCCCGAATGCGGATCACGACCGGCGGCGACGCCCGCTTCGCCGGCGTGCGCTCCAGCAGCGACGCCAACTGGGACTACAATGGCTCCAGCTGGCTGGGCTACGGGCAGAACACGAGCTTCGAGGTGATCTCTTCCGGCGGCGACGTGCACTTCCAGGCGGCGCTCGGCGTCTCCCACGCGGCGGGCGACATCCTGCCGGCGCGGACGCGGCTGGTCTCGATCAGCGGTTCGGTGATTTTCGGCGACTGGCAGGAACAGCCGAGCCTGATCACGGTCGATAGCCATCCGGGCGGGCGGTTCGACGTTCTGGCCCGGAAGGACGTCGCGTTCTGGAATCTCTACCAGACCGGCCAGAGCCAGGACCTGCACGGCTATGACGCGCCGTCGTTCGCCCTGGGCTGGGGCGATCCGGCCGACGTGGCGCGGGCGACCAATCCCTACCCGGTCAACCAGATGTACCGGTTCGATCGGACATGGGGCGCGGGCGGCGCCGGCTACGGCCGACTGCCGGGCTCGGACAACCCGTTCGAAGGGCGGTCGGAGTACGCGCGCATCTACGCCATCGACGGCGACATCTACACCGCCGCTGGTTCCGACCCGCAGCGGCCCCGGTATCCGGGGCATCCGGAACAGTTTGGCTCCGGCAACTTCATCTTCGGCTACGAGACCCGCATCAAGGCGGGGGACGACATCCGCCTGAGCGGCATGGAGTTCCTGAACCAGGATCCGGACGACGTCTCGACGGTCCAGGCCGGAGGCTCGATCTACCTGCCCGACATCCGGGCCTACGGTGAAGGGCGGATGTGGGTGCAGGCCGGTGACGAGATCTACATGGGCTCGACGGCGGGCAGGGGCATCCGGGCGATCGAGGAGGCCGAGACCGCCGGCTTCACCAAGGACAAGGGGGTCGACATCTCGGTCCTGGCCGGCATCGACCAGGCGCCGAACTATGACCCCTTCTTCGAGTACTATCTGAACGGCGGCGACCTCTCGACCCGGCCGAGCTATCTCAGCGAGTACTACACCTTCGACGCGATCGGCCTGGGCACGCCCCACGCCACCGTGCTGGCCGACGGCCGGACCGAGGTGACCGTCTATGCGGTCGACCTGGTCAACTACTGGAACGAGATGCACGGCCGGCCGCCGATCAGCCTCGAGGACGACAAGGGCAAGCCGATCGCGCGCGGCGCGTTGATCTCGAAGATCAGCAAGGCCGACTACGACGCCGCCGTCGCCTGGCTGGCCGACCTCGATCCGGCCAAGAAGCAGGGCCTGGCCACCCGCATCCTGTTCGCCGAGATCAAGACGGCGGGCCGCGAGGCGGTGGGCCATTCGCGGGACACCGACCCGTCCAACACCCGGTCGGGCGACCCGTCCCGCGGCTATGCGGCCGTCGGCAAGCTGTTCCCGGGCGCCCAGCGGAAACCGGGCGAAGCCAAGGAGGCCGGCGAGGCGCGCTGGTTCGGCGACCTGATCATGAGCAACAGCCAGGTGCGGGCCGACGGCGGCGGCGACATCGAGCTGCTGGTTCCCGGCGGCCTGGTGCAGCTGGCCAGCCTCAGCGTCAGCAACACCGACCCGGCAGCCTCCGGCGTGCTCAGCCAGGATCGCGGCAACATCAACGCGCTGACCTACGGCGACTACATCGTCAACCAGAGCCGGACCATGACGGCGGACGACGGGGACATCCTGATCTGGTCGTCGTTCGGCAACATCGACGCCGGCAAGGGGCGCAAGACCTCGCTGTCGATCCCGCCCGTGGTCTATCCGGTCGACAACAACGCGGTCACCCGGATGGTCCGTTCGGGCCTGCCGAACGGCGCCGGCATCGCCACCCTCAACCGGGTGGACGGCACGCCGGGCGGGGACGTCGACCTCTATGCGTTCAACGGCATCGTCAACGCCGGCGACGCGGGCATCCGGGCCTCGCGCGACCTGTTCGTCGGGGCCTTGGAGATCCGCGGACTGGACAACATCACGGTCGGCGGCGTGACCAATGTCGAGCTCAACACCGAGAAGGCCGAACTGGGGCCGATCAACCTGGAGAACTTCGCCCAGTCGGCCGAGGACGACGCGCTGGAGAAGGCCTTCGACATGAGCGCCGAGGTCGAAAAGCTGCGCACCGTGACCCAGACCATCCTGACCGGCTCCGTCGTCTCGTTCGGCGAGGAGCCCGGCGAGGACCGCCAGAAGAAGAAATAGGAACTCGGCTCCGGTCCGCGTCTCACCGGCCGGAGCCAAGGCGACAGTCGGGGCGGCGCACACTTTTCCCCTCGCGCCGTCCCGGCTGCTTCGGATGCGCCGCGGTCCGGCGCGGCCGGGCTTGCCTCAGGAGCCCGGTCCGAAAGCCCTCTCCTCCCTCGCGGGAGGAGAGGGGTTCGCCCCACGAAGCACAGGTTTTACGCGCCGCGGCGCCGCCTCCACGAGGGCCCTTCCATGTCCGTTCAAGACCCTGCCGTCGACAGCCTCGACAACGGGACGCCGTCGCCGCTCTTCTATCGCGAGCCCGAGGCGCTATCGTCGCGTCTCCATGCGGACTGGCGGCTGAAGTCGGGTGATCTCGGCTTCGCGGCGGCGACCCATGTCGTGCCGATCGTCGTGGCGGAGTTCGCCCGGGCTTCGCGCTGGTATCCGGTCCTGTTCACCGCCGGTACGCCGTCGCCGGTGGCGCTCCTGGGCCTGGAGCCGCGCAATCTGTTCGTCACGGACGGCGTCTGGACGCCACAGGCCTATGTGCCGGCCTATGTCCGCCGCTATCCGTTCGGCTTCATGGCGACCTCGGAGCCCGATCGCTACGCTCTGGCCATCGACGCGGCGAGCGACGCCGTCGTTCGGGGCGGCGAGGAGGGCGAGCCGCTGTTCGCCGATGGCGAGCCCGGTCCGCTGACCCGGGAGGCGCTGAAGTTCTGCGACGCCTTCCAGGGCGAGGCGGCCGCGACCTCCGCCTTCTGCGCCGCCGTCGCGGCCCAAGGCCTGCTGGTCGATCGGCGCGCCGAGGCCGTCCTGCCGGACGGCCGTCGGTTCGGCGTCGAGGGGTTCCAGGTGATCGACCCGGAGCGCTTCGGCGCCTTGCCGGCGGAGGTCGTCGTCGACTGGCACCAGCGCGGCTGGCTGGGCCTGGCCCATTTCCACCTCGCCTCGCTCGATCGCTTCACCGATCTCCTGGCCTTGCAGGGCGCGGCGTAGCGGTTGACGCCGAAGGTCTTCGGCAGTTTGACTGGGGCGCTGATCGTCGCAGAGAAGGCCGCGCATGACCGAGTGGGCCGCAGGCTTTCCGCGTAGCCGCTGGACAGAAGACGGCGTCGAAGGGGGCGAACGGTTTCTGGCCGAGGAATGCGCCGTCGCCATCGTTCACGACGCCTCGACCACCGCCGTTCTGATGGCCACGCCGCGCGACCTGGAGGATCTGGCCGTCGGCTTCAGCCTGACCGAGGGCGTGGTCGACGACGTGCGTCAGATCAAGGATGTGGAGGTCGTCGAAACCGACCTGGGGTTCGAGGCGCGGATCTGGTTGACGCCCGATCGGTCGACACAGCTGGCCGCCCGGCGCCGACGGATGGCCGGGCCGACGGGGTGCGGTCTCTGCGGGATCGAGAGCCTCGCCGAGGCGCTGCATGCGCCGCGGAAAGTTGAGGGGAGGCTGTCCGTCGCGCCGCGGGCGTTGCTCGACGCCATGGCCCTGCTGCCGGGCGCGCAGTCGCTGGGGCGGGAGACTCGCGCCGCCCACGCCGCCGGCTTCTGGGTCCCGGGCGCCGGCCTCGTCTCGGTTCGCGAAGACGTGGGCCGCCACAACGCGCTCGACAAGCTGGCCGGGACGCTCGCCTTGGCCGGCGAGCGGCGCGAGGGTGTGGTGCTGCTGACCAGCCGCGTTTCGGTGGAGATGGTGCAGAAAACCGCCGCCATCGGGGCCGCGATCCTCTGTGCGGTCTCGGCGCCGACGGCGCTGGCGGTCCGCACGGCGCGGGCGGCGGGCGTGACCCTGGCGGCGGTCGCGCGCAGCGACGGCTTCGAGGTCTTCACCTACCCCGAAAGGCTGCTGGGATGACGGTCGCCGGTCTGCTGCTGGCGGGTGGGCGCTCCACGCGGTTCGGGACCGAGAAGGCCGTGTTTCCGCTGGCCGGCGGCGAGCTGATGATGGACACGCCCCTGCGGGCGCTACGGGCGGCCTGCGCCGTCGCCGCCGTCTCGGCGCGGCCTGACAGCGGAGCCGCGGCCCACGCGGCGAAGCTGGGCCTCCCGAGACTGTACGATCGACCGGGAGATCCCGAGGGGCCGCTCGCGGGAATCCGGGCCGGGCTGGAATGGGCGGCGGCTCAAGGCGCGGAGGGGTTGGCGACGGCGCCCTGCGACGGGCTCGCCATCGACGCGGTCGGAGTCAGGAGATTGGTCGCCGCCTTCGAGGGCGGGGGCGCCCGGGCCGTGATCGCCTGCTCTCCCGCGGGCTGGGAGCCTCTGCTGGCCGTCTGGCCGGTGGAGGACGGGTTGGCGCTTCTGGAGCGGGAGCTGGCCGAGGGGCGGCACCCGTCGGTTCGCGACCTTCTGGCGTCGCTCGGCGCTACGCCGGTCGACGGCTACGACGGCGTCAATGTCAACGCGCCGTCGGATCTGCCGGAGCCGCTTCGGCGTTAGCACCAGGACGACGCCCGTCACGTCTTGCGGAGGCGCTCGCTTTGGCGTGAGCTGTTCGGGCGCGGCGGGATCGCGCCCCCTGGAGTAGGCGGCATGGCCGACGACATTCCACGCTATCGCCCATACCACCACCCGGCCGGCGGCTGGGGCGCCGCGGCGGCCACCGCCAAGGTGCTGATGGAGCAGAGCGTCGTCACCAAAGGCTCGCGCGCCCTGTTGTCGATGAACCAGCCGGGCGGCTTCAAATGCTCCAGCTGCGCCTTCCCCGACGCGGACTGCAAGAAGACGCTGGAGTTCTGCGAGAACGGCGTGAAGGCGCTGGCGCACGAGGCGACCAAGTTCCGGGTGACCCGCGACTTCTTCGCCGAGCACTCGGTGTCCGCGTTGATGGAGCAGTCGGACTACTGGCTGGAGATGCAGGGGCGCCTGACCGAGCCCATGCGCTATGACGCGGCCTCCGACCACTACGTCCCGATCAGCTGGGACGACGCTTTCAGGACGATCGGCGATCATCTGCGAGCGCTGGACCACCCTGACCAGGCGGAGTTCTACACCTCCGGCCGGACGCCGAACGAGGCCGCCTTCCTCTATTCGATCTTCGTGCGGCAGTTCGGGACCAACAACTTCCCGGACTGCTCGAACATGTGCCATGAGCCGACCAGCCGGGGCCTGCAGCCGGTCATCGGCGTCGGCAAGGGGACGGTGGTCCTCGAGGATTTCGAGCACGCCGAGGCCATCTTCATCATCGGCCAGAACACCGGCACCAACTCGCCGCGCATGATGACCAACCTGGTCGAGGCGCGGAAACGCGGCGTGCCGATCGTGGCGGTCAATCCGATGCCCGAGCGGGCGCTGATGAAGTTCACCGAGCCGCAGGACGTCGTCCAGATGGCGACGTTCGGCTCGACGGAGATCACCAGCGAGTTCGTCCATATCCGGATCGGCGGGGACCTGGCCTTCCTGAAGGGGATCATGAAGGTCATCTTCGAACGTGAGGCCGCGGGCGAGACGGTCATCGACCATGCCTTCATCGCCGAGCACACCGTCGGGATGGAGGCTGTCCGCGCTGAAGTCGAAGATCAGAACTGGGCCGACATCGTCGAGGCCTCGGGTCTGGAGGAGGCCCAGATCCGCCGCTGCGCGGAGATCTACATCCGCTCGAGGGCGACGATGATCTGCTACGGGATGGGGATCACCCAGCACCAGCAGGGCTCCCGCCTGGTGCAGCAGATCGCCAATCTGTTGTTCCTGAAGGGCAACTTCGGGCGGCCCGGCGCCGGCATCTCGCCGATCCGCGGCCATTCGAACGTCCAGGGCGATCGCACCGTCGGCATCGACGAGAAGCCGACGCCGGCTTACCTGGACCGGGTGCGGGAGGTTTTCGGTTTCGAGCCGCCGCGCGCCTTCGGCCACCATGCGGTCGAGACCGTCGAGGCGATGCGGCGCGGCGAGGTGAAGGTGTTCATCGGCCTGGGCGGCAACTTCATCCGCGCCATGTCCGACACGCCGCGGGCCTATGACGCCATGCGCACCGTCGGCCTGTCGGTGGGCATCGCCACCAAGCTGAACCGCAGCCATCTGGTCCACGGCCGCGAGGCCTTGATCCTGCCGGTGGTGGCGCGTTCGGAATGGATCCGCACCTCGGCGGGCGAGCAGTTCGTCACGATCGAGGACTCGATGTCGAACGTCACGGCCTCGCGCGGGGTGCTCGAACCGGCGGGGCCCGATCTGCTGCCCGAGGTGGAGATCGTCTGCCGCATGGCGCGCGCGACCCTGCCCGACAGCCACATCCCGTGGGAAAGCTACGTCGAGGACTACGGCCTGATCCGCGACAAGATCGGCGAGGTCTATCCCGCGATCTACGCCGACTTCCGCAACCGGATCACCGTCGACAAGGGCTTCCACCTGGACGTGCCGCCGCGCCGGCGAGTGTGGAACACGCCCAACGGCAAGGCCAACTTCCTGGTCCTGCCGGGTCTGGCGGCCAACGACCCGGTCGCCGATCCGGCCATGCTGCGCCTGGCGACAGTGCGGTCGCACGACCAGTTCAACACCACCATCTACAGCTACAACGACCGTTATCGCGGGGTCTACAACGACCGGATGGTGGTGTTCATGAACGCCCAGGACCTGGCCGATCGCGGGCTGGAGTCCGGCTCGGCCATCGCGCTGGAGACGATCTCCTCGGACGGCGTCGAGCGCCGGGTCGAGGGGCTGACGGCGCTGGACTACCCGATGTCGCGCGGCTCGATCGCCGGCTACTACCCGGAACTGAACCCGCTGCTGCCTCTGGACTACTATGATCGGATCAGCGGCACCCCGGCGGCCAAGTCGATCCCGGTCCGCGTGGTCGCGTCGAGCGGCGCCTAGTCCCGCAGCCTGCGCAGCTCCTCTCGGGCGCGCTTGAAGTCGGTCTGGAAGGCTGGGTCGGCCTTGAGGCGCGCGACCATGGCCGCGCCGACCAGGCGGCCGGCTTCGACGTCGCTGGCGTAGTGCACGCCGCAGACGACCCGGCTTTCACCGTAGGCGATTCCCCGCACCAGGATGGCGTCGGCGCGGTCGGGAGCCAGTTCGGCCAGGACCAGCGCCCAGGCCCAGCCCATGGCCGCATGGCCCGAAGGATAGGAGCCGCTCCTGCCCAGCCAGGGCTCGGGCGTGATGCAGGTCGTCGCCGGCTCGGCCACGAACGGCCGGGGGCGGAAGTATCCCTTCTTGGCGGGCGTCTGGATGGTCTCCAGGTCGCCGAGCATCCGACCGAGCAGCAGCGCCAGCGTTGGCGTCTTGACCGGATCGAAGCGGACGCCCAGCGCGTCGTCGAACACCCGCGGTGCCGACGGCGTCTCGATCTCGTTATCGGCGGCGGCCTGCCGCCATCGATCGCCGCCCTCCAGCTTGCGGGTCGTCCGATAGGTCTCGACATCCGCCTGCTGGCGCAGGGAGCCGGCCTCGGGCGGCGGCGGCAGGAAGGCGGAGGCGTCCGGCGCGCCCTCCTTCCTCAGATAGCCATGCGGGTGGTCGCGGAAACCCTGCCAGAAGACGGGGGCGGGCGTCGTCGCGCAGGCGGCCAGGCCGACGAGAAGAGCGCCGGCGACGCCGGCGTTGATAAGCTTGAGCACGACTCGGTCTCCGATCAGGCGGCTTGCGCGCCAGGGCGGCCGTCCTCGACGACCCAGGTGTTCAGCGTGGCGAGCGTCGCCTTCGGGTCCTTCACGTCGCTGATCGTCTGGTAGCGGGTCGTCATCCGGCCCGGCGTGATCTCCATCGACATGTAGCCGCGCACCCGGCTGTCGAAGAACTTGATCTGCGGGTTGTTCGGCATCGCCGACATGATCCCCTCGTAGCTCGGCCCGCTCGACGAGATCGAGGTGCCGACGAACTCGGTCGCCACCGTGGGAGAGGCGGGGTCGCCGCTGTCCAGCTTCACGTCGTTGGTCCAGAAGGAGTGGTAGTCGCCGGCGAGCACCACGGGGTTGCGCGGCTTCAGTGTCGCCAGCGCCCGGGTCAGGCGATCGCGGGCGACCGGATATCCGTCCCAGGTATCGGTCCAGTAGCGGGTCTCGGGCCCTCCGTCGCCGAACCTCAGCCCAGCCATGACCAGGTCCTGACCCAGGATGGTCCAGCGCGCGTCGGCGCGGGCCAGGCCGTCATAAAGCCAACGCTCCTGCTCGAAGCCCAGGAAGGTTCGCGAGGGGTCTGTCCGGTCCGGGCAGGCGATGTCGGTGACGATCTGGCCCTTGCCGCCGTTCGGCCCGTCGCTGCAGGCCTGTTTCGAGCGATACTGCCGGCCGTCGAGCATGAAGAACTCGGCCAGCCGGCCGTAGCGGATGCGGCGATAGATCGGCATCTGCATCCGGGCGTCCAGCTGCGTGCGGCGGATCGGCATCGCCTCGTAGAACGCCTGGTAGCCGGCGGCTCGGCGGCGCAGGAAATCGGTCGGCGATACGCCCGGCGTCTTCGACCAGACGCCGGAGTAGTCGTCGTGCACCTCGTGGTCGTCCCAGACCGCGAGACAGGGGGCCGCGGCGTGCAGACGCTGCAGATCGGCGTCCGTGCGGTGCAGGGCGTAGCGGTTGCGGTAGCCCGCCAGGGTGGTCGCTTCCTCGAGCCCGTATGGACGGACCACCTGATGGGCCCGGTCGGGACCGCGCGTGTATTCGTAGATGTAGTCGCCCAGGAACAGCGTCAGGTCCGGGGTCTCGTCGGCCATGTGGCCATAGGCGCTGAAATAGCCGGACTCCCAGTTGGAGCAGGAGGCGACGGCCAGGCGCAGACGGTCGACGCCGGCGTTGGGGGCGGGCGTCGTGAGCGCGCGGCCGACGGGGCTCCGCTGGCCCATGGCCGTGAAGCGATACCAGTACGGGCGGCCCGGCTTCAGGCCCGCGACTTCGACATGGACGCTGTGCGCCGCGGCGGCGTCGGCCGTGACCTCGCCAGAGGCGACGATGCGGTTGAAGGCCTCGTCGGCGGAGACGTCCCATCTCACAGGAACCGGCCCGCCCATGCCGCCCAGGCCGTCCGCTGCGATCGGATTGATCGCCAGCCGCGTCCAGAGCACGAAGCCGTCGGGCGACGGATCGCCGCTGGCCACGCCGAGCGGGAAGACATAGGCGCCGCCCGCCGCCCAGGCCTGGCCGAAGCGCAGCACCGCCGGCGCGGCGATCAGCCCGCCCAGCAGGGCGCGGCGATTGAGGCGGGGGGCGGCGGTGCTCATAGGCGTGTCTCGGAAATGATGCGGGGCCGGCCTTCGCCGACCCCGCTGGAACAAGAAGAGAAGGCCGGCCTAGAAGTCGACGGCCAGGCGCACGCCGACGGTCCGGCCCGGGCTCGGCGAGGCGGTCGGACGGGCCGAGCCGTTGAAGCCGTTGCGGGTCTCCTCGTAGTAGGTGTCGAAGAGGTTCCGGGCCCACAGCGTGGCGCGCCATTGGGCGTCGGTGGGGTTGACGGTGAAGTTGGCGTTCCACAGCCAGTAGCCGGGCAGAACCGAGCTGGAGGCGGCGTTGTAGATCGCGTCGCGCTGGTTGTAGTTGGTCTCGGCCCGCCAATCCCAGCCCAGCATCTGCCAGTCGTAGGCGACCGAGCCGCCGTAGTTGAACTTCGGGAACTGCAGCGGCTCGCCCGAGCGGTCGTTGGTGATGATCTTGTCCCACGGACCGTCGACCGGGTTGGCCGCGTCGGTCGCCGCGCCGTCGATGGCGAAGTACTCCGTGTACTTGCCTTTCTTGTAGCCGAAGTTCTGGCTGATGGTCAGGCCGTCGATCGGGCGCCAGACCAGCTCGATCTCGCCGCCGTAGATCTCCGACTTGGGGACGTTGGTGATCTTGCCCAGGCGGCCGGCCAGGCGGTCGTACTCCAGGCCCTGCACCTGCTGGTCGGTGTAGTCGTAGAAGAACAGGGCGCCGTTCAGCCGCAGGCGATTGTCGAACAGGTCCGACTTCAGGCCGACCTCGTAGGCGATGACGATCTCGGGCCGGAAGGGGGTGGCCGAGGTGGCGTTGTAGGTGGTGAAGCCGCCCGACTTCACGCCGCGGGCGACGCTGGCGTAGACCATGGCGCGGTCGCTCAGGTCAAACTCGACGCCGAGGCGGCCGCTGAACTCCGACAGGTCGGTCTCGTAGGTTTTCCGCGGGCCTTCCGGCACGTTGATCCGGCGGGTGCCGGACGAGGTCAGGCTCCGCTCCTCCTTTTCGTAGCGCAGACCGGCCACCAGGTTCAGACGGTCGGTCAGCTGGAAGGTGTTGTGGGTGAAGAGCCCCACCGCCTCGACCTTCTGCTGGTAGGGCGTGTTGATCAGGGTGCGGTCGGCGCCGCGGAACTGGGTGTAGAAGCCGCCGTCATTGGTCTCGTTGGCGTAGTAGGCGCCGACCATCCAGTTCAGGCGGCCCTCGCCGGTCGAGGACAGGCGCAGCTCCTGCGAGAGGGCGTCGATGTTGTTGTAGAAATAGACGTCGGACTCGTTGAAGCGCGTGCCGTCCCAGTCGTTGTACTCGGACCGTTTGAAGCTCTGGTAGGCGGTGATCGAGTGCAGCTCCGCCCAGCCGAGGTCGGCCCGGACGCGGGCGCTGAGATCGGCGCCCTCGTTGTCGCGGCCCGGCTTGGCGCGGAGCGACCGGCCCGAGACCGCGGCCAGTTCCGGCGAGATCTGCCAGCCGGTGATGCGCCAGGCCGTGTCCGCCGGGTAGGTGATGGCGCCGCCGAACACAGGGTAGGGACCCTTGAGCCGGAAGCCGAGGCCGTCCGACTTGTCGACCTGGTAGGTCGCCGCGAGGTCGATGGTGATGTCTTCCGACGGCTCGATCGTCAGCCGGCCGCGGACGGCGCTCTTGTCCTTGTCGCCGAGCTCCTCGCCGGTGTCGCGATGGTACTGCCAGGCGCCGCCCTGTTCGGTGACGATGGCGAGGCGGCCTTTCAGGCCCGGCGTGATCTGGCCCGAGATGTAGCCCTCGACCTTGAGGCGGTCGTAGGAGCCGTACTCGGCGCTGACGCCGCCGCGAAGCTCCTCGGTGGGGGCGTTGGTGATGATGTTCACCGCGCCGCCGGTGGTGTTGCGGCCGTAGAGCGTGCCCTGCGGTCCGCGCAGCACTTCCAGGCGGGCGATGTCGAACATCGCGCCCTGGGTGGTGATCGTATAGGGGTGCGCGACCTCGTCGACGTAGATGCCCACGGTCGAGGCGTTGTTGCTGCTGTACTCGCGGGCGCCGATGCCGCGGATGCGGAACTGGGGCTGGCCGCCGCCGAACTGGCTGTCGACCTCCATGTTCGGGACGACGTTCTCGATGTCGTTGATGACCTCGACGCCCTTTTCGTCGAGCTCGGCGCCGCCGATGACGCTCAAGGCCAGGCCCACGTCCTGGCTCGCCTGTTCGCGGCGTTGGGCCGTGACCACGATGTCCTGCACCACCGTGACGTCCTCGACGGGGGCCTGGGCCAGGGCTGGCGCGGCCGTCGCCAGCATGAGGGCGACGCCCGAGGCGCCGAGAAGAAGACGATTCATGGTTCGATCCATCGATTGGCGCGCGCGGACGCCCCTCCGCGCGGGCCGGACTGTTGAAGAGCTGGATCGCGACACGAGCGGCCGCGCCCTCGCTGGCGGGCGGGGATGGCGAACAGGCGTTTCTCCGAAGCGGCGGAGGAGCAAGCATAGAAGTGGGGAGATCGACCTGATCGCCGCTTCACTGCCTCAAGAAAAACGTCTGTTCGACATCGAGGGTGGCTTTAGGCGCCCGTTGTAATGCTTTGGTGACGGTTGATTGACGTGTTGTTGTCAGTATCGAGATCGGCGATCGGTGAGGTCGAAATAACACTCGTTCGGCGTGTTACGAGCGCTCGGACACCAGCAGGGCTGCGGCCTGTTTGAGTCGTGCGGGGGACGGCGCGCGACCGGTCGCCGCCGCGGCCAGGGCTTCGCCCTTGATCCACAGCGCAAACCGCGTGGCGGCGCGCCGCGTGAGGTCGAAGTGCGTGGGCCAAAGGTCGTCGCGGTTGACGTAGGTGCCGCCGCCCTCCGGTCCGCGCAGCATCATGGCCAGCTCGCGAAACCCCGGATTGCGCCGCGCTTCGAGGCAGATGCCGGCGATCAGCCTGGCGTAGTTCACATAGAAGCCGCGGCCGCCGGGCCCGTCGGGTTGCAGTGTGAGCAACATCAGTTCGGTCCAGCGCGCGTCGTCCGGGCGGGCGTCGCCGGACGGGCGCCGATGGTCGAGATAGCGCGGCATGCCGCGGAACACGGCGTGCCAGAGGGCGTCGGTGACGAACGCCCGCATGTCGGACCAGTGATAGGCGATCGTCGAGGTGGAGGTGCCGACGGCCCCGCTGACCGACCGGTTGGTGACTGCAGAGACGCCCTCCGCGAGGATCTGATCGGCGGCCGCCTCCAGCAGTTTCAGCTTCATCGAGCCGGGTTCGAGCAGGTCTCCGGGCGCGCCGGGGATCACGAACCGATCCACGTACCGATCGGTGGCCGGCGTCGGATCGTCGAGGCGGCCGAACATGTGGTCGATCAGTCCGCCAAGGCCCTCGGCCGCGATCATCTCGTACTCGGCGCGCTCGGCCAGGGCTCCGGCGTAGAACTCCTCGACGATCAGATAGGTCGCGAGGACGTCGCCATAGGCCTCGAGCCTGGGCGTGTGGGCGAGGATGTGCGTCCAGGTCGCCCGCCGCATCGTTTCCCAGCGGACCAGCAACGACGCCGCAAAGTCATAGGATGTGCTGGCGGCCAGCATTTCCTGCCGGACCCGCGCGAAGGCGGCGGAGGGTAGAGCCCGATCCCGCAGGTAGCGGCCGACAAGGGCGAACAGGGCGTCCCGGCCGAAGGCGACGTCGCCGGCCTCCGCCGCGAAATCGCGATGGTAGGCTTCGTCCAGATCGTAGGCCGCGTTGGCCATCGCCTCAACCACGCCCGCCTTGGCGCCGAAGAGGTTCACGATGACGGTCGTGCTCTTGCCCACCGCCTGGGCGAGGTCGCGCAGCGTCAGTCCGCGAAGGCCCGACTCGGCGACGAGGGTCATCGCGGCGTTGATGACGCGGGTCGCTTCGGCGGCGCGCGATGTGTCCGTCTCGGTCATGTCGGGTTTGCATGGCGGCCTCGCCGGCCGATGTCGAGGGGCGTCGCTCCCCAACCGGGCGGATCGAGGTCGCAACCGTCGGAAACCCCGGCGGTCAGCGCGACGCAATTGACATCCAAGAGGCTAGATGGTCTCAATATTGAGATTGGCCTCAAATTCAAAAATAAGGCGGGGAAGGGATGCGATCACAATGGCTGGCGAGCGCCGGCATCATGCTGGCGACGGTCACGGCGCACGGAGAGGCGAGAGCCCAGGAGGCGCCGACGCAGGCGGAGACGACGGTCGGCGAGATCGTGGTCACGGCGCGGAAGCGGGCCGAGAGCCTGCAGGACGCGCCGATCTCGATCACGGCGATGACCGCGGAGTCGATGGAGCGCGCGGGCGTGGAAAATGTCGCCGACTTGGCGCGGCGCACGCCCGGCCTCCAGTACGGCGAGTACGGCGACATGAAGCTGTCGCCGACCGCGCTTCGAGGCGTCGTCGGCGGGGCCGGATCGGCGGGGGCTGACCCGGCCGTGGGCTACTACGTCGACGAGGTGTTCGTCGGCCAGGGCGCCGGCGCCAACCTCGAGCTCTACGACATCGAACGGGTCGAGGTTCTGCGCGGGCCGCAGGGCACGCTCTACGGCCGCAACACCATCGGCGGCGTGGTCAGCATCACCACCAAGCGGCCGAGCGAAGCGCTCGAAGCTTCGGGCGAAGTCCAGATCGGCAACTATGACAGCCGTCGGATCGCCGGTTCGGTGTCCGGGGCCATCCTGCCGGGCGTCGTGTCCGGCAAGCTGGCGGTGATCAAGGAGTCGCGGAGCGGTTTCGAGGACAACGTCCTGCTGAAGCGCGACGTCAATGATCGCAACGGTTGGTCGGTGCGCGGCCAGCTGCTGTTCGACATCAACCCCGACACCAGCCTGCTGCTGACCGCCGATCATCAGGAGGCGGACAACCAGCCCCTGGTCTTCGAGACCTTGAAGTACAACGACAGCGCCAGCCTGCCCCGGCTGCTCGACGCCAGGGGCCTGCCGCGCAACGCCAACCCGTTCGACCGCAAGGTGCAGTCGGACGCGGTGACCCAGGAGACGCTCGAGGCCTCAGGCGTCGCGGCGACCTTCAGAACCCGCATCGGCGAGGTCGGGATCACCAACGTCGCCTCCTATCGCCGGCATGAGTACTACAGCCGCACCGACACCGACCGGTCGCCCCTGAAGATGCTGTACGACGGTGATCCGGAGAAGGTTTGGCGCTGGTCCGAGGAGCTGCGGGCGGACTTCACGACCGGTCCGATCGATTGGCTGGTCGGCCTCTACTACTTCCGCCAGAACAGCAACAATCAGAGCTTCGTCGAGATTGGCTCGGACCTCGCCGCCGATCTCGGCTCGCCGTCGCTGGCGGGCGTCCTGGCGGGGTCGAACGGCAAGCTCGACACCACCAGCCAGGCGGTGTTCGCGAGCGCGACCTGGAAGGCGACCGACCGCATCGAGATGACGCTGGGCGGCCGCTACACCAAGGACAAGAAGTCGATCGCCTATGTCCAGAAGGATCCGATCGGCCTCCTGGGCGGCGACGCCGATGTTCGCGCCGGCGATTCCTGGGCCGAGTTCACGCCGAACGCCAACATCCGTTACCGGTTCACGCCCGACATCATCGCCTACGCGACGGTCAGCAAGGGCTTCAAGAGCGGGGGCTTCAACGACTCCCTCGGCGACGCCGACGGCATCAGCTTCGACCCGGAAACGCTCTGGAACTACGAGGCCGGCCTGAAGACCAGCCTGTTCGACCGGCGCGTCGTGCTGAACGCGGCCGTCTATTACATGAAGTGGGACAACATCCAGATCTCTGAGGACGACCCGCACACGCCGGCGTTCGATCCGATCATCCTCAACGGCGGAGCGGCGCACAGCCAGGGGATCGAGGTCGAGCTGACCGCGCGGCCGATCCCGGCGCTGGAGCTGGCGGCGAACCTGTCCCTGCAGAAGGCCGAGTACGACGACGGCTTCCTGCCGACCGGCGAGCCGCTGCGCAACCTGCCGTTCGCGCCCGACTACACGGGCATGCTGTCGGCGGACTACCGCATTCCGGTCGAGGGGCTTGGCGAGATATCGCTCTACGGCGAGTACCAGGCGCGGGGCCGCACCTACCTGACCAACAACAACGACCCCGACGGTCGGATCAGCCCCTACGGTCTGCTCAACCTGCGGGCCAGCCTGGAGTCGGAGAGCGGTCGCTGGCGAGTGACCCTCTGGGGCAAGAACCTCACCGACGAGACGCGGATCCAGCGCCTCTTCGACCTGTCGGATCAGGATCTGGTCGGGCAGAAATTCATTGTCCTCGGCGAGCCGCGGACCTTCGGCATCGAACTCAAGGTGACCTACTGATGCGTGCCCGACTGTTTCAGATCCTGATGGTCTCGGCCTGCCTGGCCGCTTTCGCGCCGGCCGCCGCCGTCTCCGCCGAGACCGCCGCGCCGGCCGCCAAGCCGGAAGGGTGGAGCGACAAGTCCTACTACCTGCCGATGCGGGACGGCGTGCGGCTGGCCGTCAGCCTCTACTTCCCGCCGGCCTTGAAGGCCGCGCCGAACGGCGGCGGGAAGTTTCCGGTCCTGCTCGACCAGACCCGCTACGGCCGGGCCAGCGGCTACGGCTGGTACAAGCCCTGGATGAAGCAGGGCTACGTGGTCGCCATCGTCGATACGCGCGGAACCACCTCGTCCTTCGGGACCCGGATCGTCGACATCGGTCCGGAGGAGGTGCGCGACATGGAGGACATCATCGCCCACCTGGCGGCCCAGTCCTGGTCGAACGGCAAGGTGATCACGACGGGCGGCTCGTACAACGGCGACACCTCGGACTGGGCGACCAGCCGGCCGGCGCCCGCCCTGGTCGGGGCGGTGCCGCTGCAGGTCGACTTCGACGCCTATCGCAACCTCTTCTTTCCCGGCGGCGTGGCCAACGACTGGTTCCGCAACGGCTGGGCCGAGAACGCGCGCGAGATCGACCTAGGCCGTGACGGGGAGGGACAGAACCTCGACTGCCAGAAGCGGATCGAGGACTGCGCCAAACTGTTCCCGACGCTGCAGCCGGTGGACGGCGACGAGGACTTCACCCTGCTCCGCCAGGCCCTGGCAGGTCGGGGCGAGCACTGGGGGCCGGAGTCCTATGCCGGCGATCTGGGCTTCCGGGACGACAAGGGGTTGAACGGCTACACGATCTTCGGGTCGTCGCCCGCGAACGCGCTGGCCGGCATCCGCGCCCAGAAGAAGCCCGTGCAGTACTGGGGATCCTGGGTCGACGCCGGCACGGCCGATGCGGCGCTGGCCCGGTTCCGCTCGGCGCCGGACGTGCCGGCCGAGCTCTGGATCACCGGCAACAACCACTCCCAGCGGGTCAGCGGCGATCCCTTCGCGCCTGATCGCAAGACGCCGCTGCCGACCGCCGCGCAGCAGATTCAGATCCGCGACGAGTTCAAGCGGCGCATCATGGACGGCGGCAAGGTCGACCGGACGATCAACTACTACGTGATGGGCGCCGACGTGTTCCGGCGGACGGCCGTCTGGCCGCCGGAAGGGGTGAAGCCCGTACGCCTGTCCCTGGCCCAGGGGCATCGTCTGGTCGCGGGCGGCGGCGGACGGCGCGGCAGCGACCGCTACGAGATCGACTATAGCGCCACCACCGGCGACAAGACCCGCTGGTCGACCCAGGGCGGCGCCCCGCCGGCCTATCCGGATCGTCGCGAGGCCGATCGCAAGCTCGTCGTCTATGACGGTCCGGTTATGACCCGGGACATGGAGGTCGCGGGCTATCCCGTGGCGACGCTCTACATGGCCGCCAGCCATGGCGACCCGGCCGTCTTCGCCTATCTGGAGGACGTGGCGCCCGACGGCCGCGTGACCTACGTCACCGAAGGGCAACTGCGCCTGGTGAGCCGCAAGATCGCCGACCCGAGGACCCTGCCCTACGATCACGGACCGGCTCCGCACAGCTTCAACCGCGCCGACGCCCTGCCGGTGAAGCCGGGCGAGGTGATGGAGGTGAAGTTCGCTCTGTTGCCGACGGCCGCCCTGATCCGGAAGGGGCATCGGCTGCGTCTGGCCATCGCCGGGCACGACGCCGACACCTTCCGCCGCTACCCGCTGGAGGGGCCGGCCAGCTTCGACATCCACTACGGCGGCAGGACGCCCAGCGTCTTCGAGGTGCCGATGCGACCTTGGCGTCCCTAACGGCGCCGGGGCCTCCCTTCTCGTCCTGAGGGGAGGCCCTTCTTTTTCTCAGCGTCGGGCGGCGACGCGCGCGCGAACCGCCGGGTCCTGAGCGGCCTCCAGGCAGCAGCGAGCCTCGAAGTCCAGGGCCAGCTCCAGCCGGTCCCGCAGGTCGTCGGCCAGCGCCTGCTTCAGGCGGCGTCGGGAGGCTGGGGGCAGGGCCAGCAGACGTCGGGCCAGGGCCTCCGCCTCCCCGGCGAGGCGGTCGGCGGGAACGTTCGCGTGCGCCAGGCCGTGATCGACCATCTGCTGGGCGGACAGGCGCGCGCCGAGCCAAAGCACGCGGTTGGCGACAGCCGAACCCGCCCGTTGCGGCAGCAGCAGGCTGGCCCCGCCCGTGGGAAACAGTCCATGAGACGCTTCCGGACAGAACAGGGTCGCGTCGTCGGCCACGATGCTGAAGTCCGCGTTCAGGACCCAGGCCGCGGCGCCGCCGACGATCCAGCCCTGCGCGGCGCAGATCACAGGCTTGCCGCCGAACATCATCGTCCGAGTGGCGTCCTGCAGGTGGCCGATGAAGGCTTCCGCCCCGCGTGCGTCGACCTGGCCGGCGGCCAGCTCCTCCAGGTCGTCCCCGGCGCAGAAAGCGCGACCCGCGCCCGCCAGGATGATCGCCTCGACGGAGCGGGTCGCCGCCGCACGGGCCAGGGCGGCGGCCAGACCGGCGGCCAGATCCGCGTTGATGGCGTTCAGCCGATCGGGCCGGTTGAGGGTGACGCGGGCGACGCCGGCGTCTTCGGCATAGAGAACCGCACGCATGCCTAGACCTCCTGCGCGGCGCGGCGCTTGAGCGCGACCTTGTCGATCTTGCCGATCGGCAGAAGGGGCAGGTTCGGCTCGATGACGAACCGCTTCGGGATCTTGTAGTTGGCCAGGCGACCCCGGCAGTGCGCTTCGAGCTCGGCGGCGTCCAGCGCGCCGTCCGGCTGGACAAAGGCGACGCCGACCTCTTGCCAAACGGGGTCCGGGGCGGCGACCACGGCGGCCTGGGCGACGGCCGGGTGGGCCTCGATCGCCGCCTCGACCTCGCGCGGATAGACGTTGTAGCCGCCGGATTTGTACATCTCCTTCAGCCGTCCGACGATGCGGTAGCGGCCATCCGGTCGACGCTCGGCCAGATCGCCGGTCCGGAAGAACCCGTCCGCCGAGAACGCGGCGGCCGTCGCGTCGGGACGATTCCAGTAGCCGAGGAGATTCAGCGGCGACCGGATCTGGACCTCGCCGGCCTCGCCGTCGGGAACCGCCTCGTCCTCGCTGTCGGCCAGCCGGATCTCGACGCCCGGGAAGGCCTCGCCGACCGTCTGGCTGAGGACGTCCAGATCGCTGGTGGGCTCGACGATGGTGATCCCCATCGCCTCGGTCATGCTGTAGTTGGTGGCCATCCGCGGCTGGACCCGTTGAAGGCGCTCGATCAGCTCGACGGGCATCGCCGCGCCTTCCCACAGGATCATCTGGACCGCCGACAGGTCGTAGCGGTCGAAGTCGGGCAGGGCGAGCTGCAGCTGGAAGACGCTGGGCACCGAGCCCCACAGCGTGACCTTCTCGCGCTCCATCAGCGCCAGGCAGCCCGCGGGATCGAACTGCTCCATGAAGATCATCGTCCCGCCGGCCAGAAGGCAGGGCAGGCTGACGTCGATCACGCAGCCGACGTGATTGATCGGGAAATAGTTCACCGTGCGATACGGCTCGAGCGGCCACAGCCGGTTCTGTTCCAGGCTGAAGCGGGCGATGGCGTCGTGCGCCAGCAGGGCGCCCTTGGGCGACCCCGTGGAGCCGGAGGTGTAGACGATCAGGCAGGGATCGCGCTCGCCGCAGGCCGCCCGCGCGGCGGTCAGGGTCATGTCGGCGACGGCCGTTCCGGCGGCCAGGAAGTCGGCCATGGCCGCCGTTCCCGCGCCGACGGGGTCGCCGTCGAACGCCACGATGGCGCGCAGGCCTGGCGTGGCCGCCCGCAGCGCGGCGAGGTCGGCGTCGTAGTCCCGGCCGTCGATCCGGGTGCGCGTGATCAGCACCTTGGGCCGGGCGTCGACCACAACCTGGGTCATCTCGCCGCGCTGGTAGCGCGGGTTGAGGCCGACCCAGATGGCGCCGATCGAGGCCGTGGCGAGGAAGGCGATCAGGTAGTCGGGGTGCGGCGTCTGAAGCGTCGCCACGCGGTCGCCCTTGCCGACGCCGGCCGCGAGCAGGGCGCGCGCCAGCGCTTCCACGGCTTCGTGCAACTGGCGAAAGCTGATGCGCCGGTCGTCGACGACCAAGGCTTCGGCGTCCGGTCGGCGCTCGGCCAGCCAGGCCGTGTAGTCGCTGATCCGGGGCAGGAGGGGCGGCGGGGTCATGCGGCGGCTTTCGGCTGCAGGGGGGCGGCGCCTCGGGCGGCCGCGAACAGGAAGGGCAGGGAGGCGAGCGCCAGGACGCCCGGCGCGACGGCGGCCAGCTTGGCCAGGCCGTCGATCCGCCCATGGACGAGGTTCAGGGCCAGGCCGACCAGGGCGGGGCCGAGGGCGAGGCCGAGTTTCTCGGTCGCCGTCCAGACGCCGGTGAAGACGCCTTCGTCGCCGCTGTCATGGGCTTCGGCGTGGATGAGGTCCGCGACCAGGGTGTAGGGCAGCACCTGCATGCCGGCGAAGGGCAGGCCGGCGAACGCGAACAGCGGCAGGGCGGCGGCCCAGGCCAGATGCGTGTGGGCGGCCCAGCCCAGGCCGCCGGCGCTGAGGGCGAAGGCGACGACGGCCATGCCGAGCGCGCGCGTTTCGCCGATCCGCCGACCGATCCAGGACCAGACGGGCACGGCCAGGGTCGTGGCGCCGAGCATGGCCAGCATGGCCAGTCCGATGTCGCCCTCGCTGCGGCCGAACGCCTTGATGACCAGGTAGGGAATGGCGGCCGAGACCGCCCCGACCGCGCAGAGCTGGATGACGTAGGCCAGGGCCAGACGACGGAACCGCTGGTGGCGGAAGGCGCGACCGAGCTGGCTCCACAGCGAGGGTTGCGGGCCGGTCGGCCGGGGAAGGGCGATGTCGCGATGACGCAGCATCAGCACCGGGCCGGTCATCGCCAGCGCGCAGACCGCGGCGATCGTCAGGGACATGACGGCGTAGCCTGCCCGGCCGCCACCGGCCGCCTCCACAACCAGCGGGGCGACCCCGGCGCCGGCCATCACGCCGATCATGGCCACGGCCATTCGCCAGGAGACCAGACGGCTGCGCTCGGCGGCGTCCTGGCCGATCTCCGCCGGAATCGCCACATAGGGCACGGCGAAGAGCGAATAGAGCGTGGCGAGCGCGAAATAGCTGGCCGCGGTCCAGGCCAGCAGCCCGACGGCCCCGATCGACGGGGGCGTGAACACGGCCACGAAGGCGACGGCCACACCCACGGCCCCGGCGATCAGGAAGGGACGCCGCCGACCGAGCGGCCCGGCGGTGCGGTCCGACCAGGCCCCCACGAACGGATCCCAGACGATCGCCCAGACCTTGGGCAGGAAGACCAGCGCGGCGGCCCAGCCAGGCGCGATCCGCAACACCTCGGTGCAGAAGTAGAGCAGCAGCACCGTCGGGACGGTCGAGAAGACGCCGGTGCCGAAGGACCCCGCCGCGTAGGCGAGCACTTCGGGGCGACGCAGGCGGGGGAAGGCGGTCATCGGCGGCTCAGGCCGGAACCCAGATCGACAGCCACTCGGCGACCAGGGCGGGGCGCTCGGCGCCTTCGATCTCGATGGTGGCCTCGAAGGTGCTCAACAGCCGGCCCTTCTCGTCCTCGCCCTGGCGCAGCTTCACGAAGCGGCCGCGGATGCGCGAGCCGACCGGCACCGGGGCGACCAGCCGCAGACGGTCGAAGCCGTAGTTCAGGTAATGGCCGGCGCTCTCCTTACGCGGCGCCGTGCCCATCGCCGAATGCATCATGGGGGTCAGCAGCGAGATGGTCAGGAAGCCGAAGGCGATCGTGCCGCCGAACGGCCCGGCCGCCGCCCACTCCGGGTCGATGTGCATCGGATCGGGATCGAGGGTGACGGCGCCGAACCCGTCGATCATCGCCTGGTCGACGAGAATCCAGTCCGAACATCCGACCTCCTGGCCGGGGGGAACATCGATGAAGGCGGTGGGGGCGGACTGGGACATGCGATCTCTCGTTTATCGATATTTATGAGATTGACCTCAATTTTGGAAATTCGTCAACGCGTCGATATGCTGGATGGCGGAAACGGGAATCGCATGACGCTTTCATTCATCGACCATCTGGAGATCCGGCTCCGGGAAGACCCGCCCAAGCAGAAGGGCCAGCGCACGCGCGAGCGGCTCAAGATCGCGACGGCCAAGGTCCTGGAGCAGAAGGGCTATCACGCCATGCGGGTGACCGATGTCACCGAGACGGCGCAGGTCGCGGAGGGGTCGTTCTACGTCTACTTCAAGGACAAGACCGAAGCGGCGCTGACGGTGCTGACCAGCCTGCTCGAGGATTTCTTCCCGATCCACATCGACCCGCCGCGAGAGCGGTCCGCCTTCGAATCCATCCGGTTCGCCAATCGTCGCTGGCTGGCTCTCTGCCGGGCCAACCCTGGCCTGGTGCGGTGCATCCTGCAGCTAGGGGACCAGGCGCCGGAATTCGCCCGCCTCGCCCAGCAGACCAACAGCGCCTGGTACCGGCGGGTGACGGCCAGCGTGCTGCGCCATCGCGAGGGACTGAGCGATGGGCCTGTGATGCTGATGGTGCAATTGCTCGGCGCGATGATGGACGAGGTCGTCCGTAAGCTGATCGTCTATCCGGATCCGGATTTCGTCCAGCTGACCGACCGACTGGGGGCCGGCGACGACGTCGTCGCCGACGCCGCCAGCGTGATCTGGCTGCGCGTCCTCTATCCGGACGCGGCGATGCCGGACCTGCCGGCCGATGTGAAGGCGCTCAGCGGTTGGGTGTTCGGCGGCTCCCCGCTCGAAGGCTCGGCCGGACGCGAACCGATCTCGCTCTAGCGAGCGCGGGGCGGGCCGAACCTGGCCTATCCGACCTGAGGGCGGGCCTGTGGCGACGCGCTGCTTCCGGTCCATGGCCAGAGGCAGCGCCTGCGGGGAAGAGCGCGTCGCGGATTGACCAGGCGTCGAGCCTCAGGCCCCCCGACGGCGACAGGTCCAGACCTGCCAGGCGCCGCCCCACGGCGTGTTGACCACGGCCTCGTCCACGATGTCGGTGCTGGCCTTGATCGCACGCCAGGTGCGCAGCGGCTTCAGACCCAGCCACTGGGTGACGCCGAACAGGCCGCCGGGCGCCAGGTTGCGCGCATAGTGCGCGAACAGCTCGTCCGGATCGCCGAGGTACTCGATGCATTCGGGGAAGACGATGGCGTCGAACTGCTCGTCCGTGACAAAGGCCCTGCCGTCGCCGACGACGAAATCGACCTTTCCGGGGCTCAGGTCCCCGGCCAGCCGGGCGTTGGCCATATCGATGCTCTGCGGAGAGAAGTCGGCGCCCAGGTAGCGAGCGGGCGAGAACGGCCGGACAGCGTCATAGAAGGCGCCTTCGCCGCAGCCAATCTCGAGAATTCTCGGTCGGGCGCAGTGTTCGGTGACCAGGCCCGCGAGAAGCCGGTGGTGGTGACGCTGCTCCGAACGCAGCAGACGCTGGTAGACCCCTTCCTTGTAGGCCTTGTCCCAGGTCTCGGCGTCCGGGGCGGCGGGGTTCTCATTTCGCCGGCGCATGAACATCTCGCCCACCCAGGGGTGGTCGAGGGAGGTCAGCTCGAGAAAACGACGCCAGCGCAGGTAGGCCATGGTTGCTCCAAGGGGTTTTGCCGAAACAGGTTCGTGGTGGAAGTGAGCGCGGTCCGAAGACGCAAGGACGTCAGGAAGAGTGTGGCTGGCCGCCGAAGGGAGGGATAGAGGGCGGCTCGGCCTCGGCGATCAAGCTCTTCAGCGAGCGCCAGCTTATGGCGGGATGCGTGCGGAAACGGCCGAGGAACCAGTCGAGGCAGGCCCAGGCGGGTTCGTCGTGGTCCAGGTGATGCGTGAGCAGGCCGATCGGGGCGTTCCAGTCGCCTCGCCGTCGGCGATCCGCCAGGGCGGCGCGAAAGGCCTTGAGCAACCGGCCGTACCCGCGGAAGCGGGCGCCCCCGCGCCAGCGGAGCAGGTCGACGTGAGCGTCGATGCGTCGTGGACCGCCCTCAGCGGGGGCGGCGCCCGGCCAGGCGGACCAGCCTGTGAAGCCGCTGACGGACAGGGCGGCGGGCAACTGCGGGTGCACGTCGTTCCACGGCGGCACGAAGATCGGCGCGGTCTGGGGCGGCAGGGCGGCGCGGCTGCGCGTCAGCTCTGCCACCAGCCGGTCGAGCGGCCAGTCATGCGGCAGCTCGCCCGCAGCCGGGCCGGAGCGGCGGTTCAGATGGTCGATCCCATGCTGGACCAGGTCGACCGGCGCCCGATCGAGGCAGGCCGGAAGCTCGACGTTCGCCGGATCCGGGATGGCGGCCAGGGTGAGCGGGGCGTGGTGTCGCTCCGCGATCTCCAGCAGGCGGCCAAGTCGGGGCGTCGAACCGCGCGCATCGTCGTCGCGCCACCAGAACCGGGCCTGGCGATCGGCCATGCGCCAGCGCGCGAGCTCCTGATGCAGGCGCAGGAGCTCGATCCTCGCCCCGATCATGGAGGCGGGCGGCGACAAGGTCAGCGGGCGCGCAGCCCGACGACGTCAGGCAGGTCCCGCGCCGGCGCCGCGGCGGCTCGGGCGCGGTCCTGGAGAATCTCCTTGGCGCGCAGGTGGGAGAGCACGGGATAGAGGCCGGCCATCAGGGCGATCAGGAAGCCGAGATCGCCTTCCGTGCGCCCCTTGCGATTGACGTAGCACTTGTAGAAGCGACGGAAGCCTCGGAACACGTTGTCCCACAGCTTTCCAGGCTTGCCGGAGTCGGCCAGGTCCTGGGCGCGAAGCGCCGTGTACCGGTTCAGGCGATCGATCATGTCGCCGATGTCGTCGTCGACCTTGTGCTTGATCGCGCCGCGCAGCGAGCCGGCCAGCCGGCCATCGAAGGTGACGCCGGGATGCACGCGCTGCGGCTTCCAATGCTTGGTCTGGCGGCGATAGAGGCGAGCGACGCTGGAGGTGCCGAAAGAGCCCCCCCAGCCGTTCCGCACCAGCGTGGCGCCGACGTAGTTGTCGATCGGAATCTGGAAGTAGTCGCCGTTCGGCGCGGATTCGATCGTCCTGCGGATCTCGTCGGCGAGCGATGTGTCGATCAGTTCATCGGCGTCGACCTCGATGACCCAATCTCCGCCGCAGGCCTCGACCCCGGCGATCTTCCTCTGGCTTTCCAACGGAAAGACGCCGTCGATGACCTTGGCGCCGGCGTGGCGCGCGATCTCCTGGGTGCGGTCGGTGCAGCGGTCGGCTACGACCACCACTTCGTCGCAGAAGGCGAGCGCCCGAAGGCATTCGGCCAGCCGCGCCTCTTCGTTATGCGCGCATACCAGGCCGGACAGACGCATGTGACCCCCTTCGCAATCGGCGGGCGCGAAGGGCGCCCGCACGAATACGACGCCGCCGCAGTACGCCTCCCCCCCGTCGCGGGCTCAGAAGTCGGCGGAGAGGCGCAGGCCGAAGGTCCGCGGACGCTGTGGCGTGGTTTGGCGGACCTGGCCGAAGCTGAACGGGTTGCCATAGGCGAAGGTGTCGCCCGACGCGTCGGTGATGTTGGAGACGAAGGCGCCGAACCGCCACCGGCCGGCCGACAGATCCGCGCCGATCCGATCGCGGATGTAGGCGTTCGAGCTCGGCGCGAAGCGGGGATCGAACGAGATGCGCGACGAGCCGACGTAGCTGGCCTCGCCCACCAGCTGCAGCTCCAAACCATCGCCGAGCTGCCGACGGTAGGTGATCAGGACGCCTCCGGTGATCTCAGGCACGCCGGGCAGTCCGCGACCCAAGGACGACGTGAAGCCGCGATTGGCGCGGGTCAGTTCGGAATCCGAGAAGGTGACGTTGGCGCGCATCGACAGACCGGAATCCCAGTCGTGCGCCCCTTCGAGCTCCAGGCCCGTGACCCGCGCGTCTCCGGCGTTGGCGGTGAGCGCGAGGCCCGAGCCCAGGAAGCCGTCGGTCTGAATGTCGGTCCACAGGTCGTGAAAGATCGCCCCCGTCAGGCGCAGGCGGCCGTCGGCGAGCCGCAGCTTGGCTCCGATTTCGAAGTTCTGCAGATGGTCCGCATCGAACTTGACGTAGGACAGCGGCGTCCTGAGACCGCTCGAGTTGGCGCCGGCCGCGCGGTAGCCCTCGGAGAACAGGGCGTAGATCATGCCGCCGGAGGGGAACTCGTACTGAACCGAGACCTTCGGCGAGACGCCCGAGGTGCGGGACTTGGCGCTGAACGGCCGTTGCTGGCTGATCTGCGGCGCATCGATCAAGGCTTCCGTGTCGATCGACGTCTCGAAGGCGCGAGCGCCGGCCGCCACGCTCCAGCCGTTGGACAGGCGGTAGGACATCTCGCCGTAGATCGCCAGCTCCCGCATCGTGTCGCGTCGATCTTCGACATAGACCGGAACCACGACGGAGCGACTGCGAAGGTGCAGCTCGGAAGGCGAGCGTTCGCGCGAGCGTGAGCCGTAGATCCCCAGCAGCCAGGACAGTCCTGTCGGGTTCGAGACGCTGAACGAGGTGTCCTGAACCGCTAGGTCGACGCGGGCCCTTTCGCGGTAGACGCCGAGGTCGAACTCGTCGGCGGGGTCGAGAATGGCCGACGCGTCGTACTGACTGGCGTAGTCGTGGCGGATGAAGCCGGTCGAGGATCTGAAGCGCACGCCCTTGAACTCGCCGTGCAACGACAGGGCCGTCTGGAAGAAGTCGTTGCGATGGGTCTCCTGCACGCGATTGGCGCGCTTCCCCGGGCTGAGGATCTGGGTCGTGTACTTGGTGTCGTTGGTGTCGAGCTGCTGGCCGGTCGTCGAGAGGTCCAGGTGGAAAGTGTCGGACAACTCGACCCGCATGGAGACGCGCCCGCCGGAGCGCGTGGTGCGATCGACGTTGGAGCGACGCATGTTGACGTCGTCGAGATAGCCGCCGAGCCGCTCGTGGTAGGCGACGACCCGCATCGCGAGACGATCCGGAACGACGGGCACGTTGAACCAGCCTTCGACGGCGCCGCTGGGAGCTCCGCCCTTCGTGACGGAGCCGAATACGGCGAGAGAACCGCCTTCGTTCTCCAGGTCCGGCTTGTTGGTGACGATGCGATAGACGCCGCTGATCGCGCCGGCGCCGTAGAGCGAGCCCTGCGGTCCCCGCAGAACTTCGATCTGTTTGACGTCGACGAAGCGCAGGTCCGGATGCGGCGCGCTGTAGTTGATCGGCAGGTCGTCCAGGAAGGTGGCGACGGTCGAACGGGCGCGACCGGTGAACGCTCCATCGGAAAGGCCGCGGATCAGCAGCTTGTCTCGGCCAGGGCCGAGATTGGTCATGTGCAGGCCGGTGAGCTGTCCGGTCGTGCCGGTCACGTCGACCGCCCCCATGGCGGCGATGCCCCGCCCGGCCAGGATGCTGGCTGCAGCCGACAGTTCGCCCAGCGTGACTTCGCGCTTGGCGCTGTGCACGACCAGTTCCTCTATCTCGAAGGTCGGCGAAGGCGCTGGCGGCGGCGGTTCCGGCGGCGGCGCCTTACGGCGACCGGGCGGTGCGACGGCGAAGATCTGCGGCGCCTGCCGCGCCGATAGCGCGACCGTGTGCGCATCGACGATCCGATAGGAGCAGGGCGCGCCGGCAAGCAGGTGCTGGAGGGCCTCGTCCAGGGTGTAGCGGCCTCGCAGGCCGCGCCTGTCCCCGCGGCGGCAGGCGTCGGTGCCGAGAATGGAAATGTCGGCCTGGACCGCCAAGTCTATCAAGGCTTCCGGCAGAGGTTTGGGGTCGATGTCGTAGGCCGTCCGCTTGGGGGCGGCCAACGCCGGTCCCGCGACGGCCAACAGAAGGGCGCCGCTGAAGAGGGTCAGTATCAATCGCCCGGACTGGACCACGGCCCCATCAGCATTATGGGGCGCGTTGTAGCAGCACTCCCGAGGACTCTTCTTTTGCCTCGATAGGCGTGAGGAGCGCAAGCCGGCGGATGACCGCCTGCTGATCGTCGAGCACCAGCACGCCGGAGACCCGCACGGCCGCGAGGCGTGGATCGGCGACGCGCATCGGCCTGGCGAACTGGGCGTTCAGGTCCTCGACCACCTCGCCGAGAGTGGCGTTGCGATAGATCAGCCGCCCCGCACGCCATCCAAAGGCCGCCTGGGCCGCGTCGCTGGTGATCCGGGCGTCGGTCGCGCCCTCGGCGTGGTCGAGGCGCTGGCCTGGGCGCAGGCGATAATGCTGGCGAAGGCCGCCGCCGTCCGGGCCGACCTCGACCTCGCCGCGAGCGACCGCCACGGCGACGCGGCCGCCGCGGCGTCGCACATTGAACTGGGTGCCGACGACACGCACGGCGCTGTCGCCGGTGTCGACCAGGAACGGACGGTTGGCGTCGTGGGCGACGTCGAACGACGCTTCGCCGACTTCCAGCTCGATCCGCCGCATCTTGCCGGTCATGCGGGCGCTGAGGCGGGTCGCGCCGTTGAGTTCGAGGCTGGAGCCGTCCGCCAGCTGGATGCGCTGACGCTCGCCCGGGGCGGTGGCGTAGGTCTGGACGCCGGCCGGAAGCACGACGATCGCCGCGGAGGCCGCGATCGCCGCCGCGGCGAGCCCGCCGCCCCAGAACAGGCGTCGCCGCGAGACGATCGGATTGCGAGTGCGCTGGGCCGACAAGGCGAGCCGCAACGCCATGCGGTTCGCGTCGATCTCATGCGACGCCGCCACGACAGCATCGTAGGCGCGGCCGTTCTCAGGCGAGGCGGCCAGCCACGCGTCGAACGCCAGCGCGTCTTCCTCGCTGAGCGCGTCAGATTGTAAGCGGACGAGCCAGTCCCCGGCCTCGTCCAGCCTGTCGTCCATGCCCGTCATGTCCCGTCCCTTGACGTGCCGCGGAGAGACCCCGCTATCCCTGATGACGTCGCCGCGAGCCCGCACCCCCCGCTCGTCGGCGTGTTATCCTCGAACCTTTTCATGGGAAGCCCCGGCTGAGCGCCTTGAGGGCCGCGCTGATATGCTTCTCCACTCGCTTGACCGACAGGCCCATGACCCGTGCGGTCTCGGCGTGACTTAGGCCGTCGAGCTTGTGCAGCCTGAAGGCGCGGCCCATCTGGGGCGGCAGCGCTTCCACCGCCTGGACCAGCTGGCGCAGGCGTTCGCGCGAGGCGGCGGCCTCGTCCGGCGGCGGCAGGTCGGCGACGTCTTCGCCATGGATCTGGGCGTGGTTGACCTGGCGCCAGCCCGCGTCGCGCGCGCCTGCCCGGGCGGCGCTGCGGCTGCGGTCGAGCATCAGGTTGGTCGCGATCCGGTAGAGAAGGGCGAGTGGATTCTGAACGTCGCCGACCTCGGTCTCCGCGAGCTTCAGGTAGAGTTCCTGGGCGAGATCCTCGGCCGCCTGGCGCGAGCCCGCCCGCGCGGCGAAGAAGCGGACCAGGCTCTCTCGCCGAGCAAGATAGGTCTCGATGAGCAGGGAGGGGCGCGACTCGATCGGGGTCATGACGGCCCCGGACGTGGTCGGCCCGTCCAGACCTGCCAAGCCCCGCCCCACGGCGCGCTGACCAGAGCCTCATCGCGCAGATGGAGCTTGGGCTTGAGCGCGCCCCAGAGCCGCAGCGGGTGCGGCGCTAGCCATTGGGTCACGCCGAAGACGCCGTCGGGAGCGAGCAGAGGGCCGAAGCGCGCCAGGACCTCGTCGATCGGGCCGAGGTACTCGATGCTGTCGGCGAAGACGATGGCGTCGAAGCCGCCCTCCAGGCCAAGCTCGGCGCCGTCGCCCGCTTCGAAATGGGCGAGGCCGCGTTCGATGTCGGCGGCGAAGGTCTCCTGAGCCCGCGCGATGGCCGCGGGCGCGATGTCGACGCCCCGATAGGCGGCGGGACCATGACTGCGGAGCGCCGCGTAGAAGGCGCCCTGGCCGCAGCCGATCTCCAGCACGCGCGCGCCGGGCCGGCGTTCGGCGATCATGGCCGCGAGCAGGCGCAGGTGGTCGCGTCGTCCCTCGTCCATCAGGGCGTCATAGGTCCCCGTCCGGTGGAGCGTCTCCCAGTGCTCGGCGGGCGCGCGTCTCTCGCTTCGTCCCCCCCGGTCGCCCAGCAGCCATTGCAAGCCGGGGCGGTCCAGGACGGCCAACTCGAGGATGCGACGAAGACGAAGGTAGGCCATGAGGATTCCGCTGGGCGTCTGCATGATTTGCGCTGTTTGCCCAGAAACGCCAAGAGCGGCGTGGACCGGTCGCCCGCTCGTCGTGCTAAGGACCCGCGACAAACGAGGTTTGGACGATGTCGCTTTGGCTCGACCATCGATGCGGCGTGGGGCTGGCGGCCCTGGCGCTGGCCGTCGCGGTCGCCGACCCGGCCGCGGCCTTCGCGGCGCGTCGATTCCAGATTCCGGCCCAGCCGCTCGACCAGGCGCTGGCCGCTTTCTCCGCCGCGACCGGTTTGCCGATGCTCTACGACAGCGCCCTGGCGGCCGACCGGCGGTCGGCGGCGGTTTCGGGCGAGATGCAGCCGCGGGAGGCGCTGGTCCTGCTGTTGGCCGGAACCGGACTGAGCGCACGATTCACCCAGGGCGGAGCCGTCGTCATCTACGCCGGCTCCGGATCGGCGGTGGCGCTGAATCCGATCACGGCCACGGCGGCGCCGGTCATCGGTCGGTCGGGAGAGGACCCGGCCGCTCGCGCCTATGCAGAAAGCGTCCAGCGCCAGATCGTCGAGCGGCTGCGGTCCGACCCGGCGTTGTCGAGCGGCGACTATGTCGTCAGCGCCCGCTTCTGGGTGGACGACGTTGGCGCGGCGCGGCGGGTCGAGGTCATCACCGGATCCGGCGATCAGACGCGCGATCGGGCCTTCCTCGCCGCCGCGAGCGCCATGCTGTTTCCGGTCCCTCCGCCAAACCTGCCCCAGCCGATGCGGATGGAGTTCCGCGTCCGCCACCGCCCCTGACCGTCACGGTTCTGTCGTGGAGGCGAACTAGGGAGGCCCAGGTTTCTGGGACTCAGGGCGGGCCGGGCTTCCGATGTCGCGTAACGGGCTTCTCGCCATGGCGGCCTCGACGCTCCTGCATGGAGGCGCCGCGGCGATCTTCCTGGCCACCGCGACGGCGCCGCACGGCCGGCCGGTCGCCCCGACCGCTCCCAACGCCGTCACGGTCGATCTGATCTCCGCCGCGCCGGCGACCGGCGCCGCGAGCCAAGAGGCGGCGACGGTGTCGGAAGCCGCCGGCGGTCCGTCCGATGCAGCCGATACGCGTCCTTCCGGCGTGGCCGGTTCGCCCGACGTCGCGAGCGCGGCCTCGCCCGGCCGGTCGGAGCCGATCCAGGCCGCCGCGCCGGATCCCGGCGCCGTTTCGGACTACTATCGGCGTCTGGAAACGCATCTGGCCCGCTTCCACCGCTATCCGGAGACCGGCCTGTCGCCGCAGCCGAGCGGCATGGTGCGGGTGGCGCTGATCGTGCGCCGCGACGGCCATGTCATGGACGCCTGGATCGAGACCAGCTCCGGCGTGGTGATGCTGGATGAAGCGGCGCTGCAGACCCTTCGCCGGGCCGAGCCGCTGCCGGTGCTGCCGGCCAGCCTGCCCGGGGCGATCGACCTGATCGTGCCGCTGAAGTACGCCACGGTCACGCGGAGCGCCGGTTGAACGGCGCACCTATCCGATGGTGAGCGACGCCGCAGCGCGTCTTCGCGGGCACCTCGTCGAAAAGTACGAGACGCTGCTCGCGGGCGTCAGCGCGCGCCTCGGCTCGCGTGAGCAGGCGCGCGACGCCCTGCAGGACGCCTACGTCAAACTGTCCACGACGGGTCCCGAGCAGGAGGTTCGGCACCCGACGGCCTACCTTTACCGCATGGCCCTGAACATCGCGGCGAACGCGCGGCGGAAGGACAAACGGCTGCTGACCTTCGACGAGGTCTCGGCCCTGCTGGAGGTTCCCGACGAGACGCCGGACCCGGCCTCCATCGCCGAGGCGCGCTCGGATCTGACCCTGGTGAAGGAGGCGATGTCGCGGATGTCGCCCCGGCGCCTGGCGATCTGTACGGCGGCTTGGCTGGACGGGCTGTCGACCGCCGAGATCGCCGATCGCCACGGCGTGGCGCAGCGGACCGTGCAACACGAGTTGAAGCTCGCCGCCGAGGACCTGCAGCGGATTCTGAACCAACCCAGGGTCGTTCCGTTGCGCCGATCCGCCGGTGGCGTGTCATGACTCATGATGGCGGCCTGGACAGCAATGAAACCCGGCGGGAGGGAGCGGTGAGCGACGACGTCGCCCGGCAGGCCCAGACCTGGGTAAGCCTCCTCCTGTCCGGAGAGGCGACGACGGCCGACGCCCGGTCGCTGACCGCCTGGCGCGGCGCGGACCCATGCCATGAGGCGGCCTTCGCCAGGGCGGCGCGGGTGCACGGCCTGGCCCGGACGGCCGCCGCCGAACTCCGGACCCGGCGGCCGGATGGGCGCTCGGCGTCGACGAGGACCGGCCCGAGCCGCCGGCTGATCATCGGCGGGGCGATCGCCGCCGCCTCGGCCGGGGTCGTCGTCCTGGCGGGGCGCGGCGGACGCGTCGGTCTGATCCCGCCGGCCGCCGACTATGAAACCGCCAAGGGCGAGACCAAGGCGCTGCAACTGGCGGATGGCGTATCGGTCGAGCTCAACACCCTGACCCGGATCGCGCTGCGTCCAGACGCCGGCGGGGCCGCCTTCGAGTTGCTGAGCGGCGAGGCGATGGTCTGGGCGCGGGGCTCGGGGCGTCCGCCGGCGACAGTCTTCGCCCAGGGCGGCGAGACCGTTCTGGGGCAAGGGCGGCTGGCGCTGCGCTGCCTTGATGGCGAGGTTCGGGTGTCCTGCCTGGAAGGCTCGGCCCAGGTCCGCGCCGCCGGGGGCGCCGTCGCCCTGCCGCCGCGCCACAGCCTGACCTACGACCAACGCCGCGTCATGCCGGCAGTCCCGATTGATCCGGAGGCGGAAGGGGCCTGGCGACGGGGCCTGCTCCTCTTCCGCAACGAGCGGCTGGGCGACGTGATCGAGGAGATCAATCGCTATCGTGAGGGGCGTATCGTGATCGCCAGCGCCGGCCTGCGCGACCGCCGGGTCAACGGCGCGTTCCAGACCGATCAGATCGATCAGATCGTCGACCAGCTTCGCCTGGCCTACGGGGTCAGCGCCACCCGCCTGCCGGGCGGCGTCGTGGTGATCGCGTAACGGCGTTGTTCCGACGACGGAAGGTGTCGCGAAAACTTCACGCGATTTCTTTGCGCCTGTCGGAAGGGCGCGTGTCTCTCCCCTGACACCAAGTGCGAGGCGTCGGCCGCTCCCTCGGCCGCCGCATCAACGGGGGATTGATGCTGGATCACGAGAAACACCGCCTCCTGCGAGGCGTGGCGGCGGCGCCCGTGCTGGCCGTCGCTCTGGCCGTCGCCGCGCCGGCGTTGGCGCAGGAGGCGGCGCGGTTCGAGGTCCGCGCGTTTCAGGTGAAGGGCAACACCGTGCTGCCGTCCGACGCGGTCGAGCGGGCGGTGTATCCGTTCATGGGGCCGGACCGGACGGCGGACGACATCGAGGCGGCGCGGGCGGCGCTGCAGAAGGTCTATGAGGATCGCGGCTATATCGCGGTCTCGGTGTTCATTCCGGAGCAGTCGGTCGAGACCGGCATCCTGCAGCTGGAAGTCGCCGAGCAGACGGTCGGCCAGGTGGTGGTGCAGGGCGCCAGGAACGCCGAGGCGGTCCGCACCCAGGCGCCGTCCCTGACGCCGGGCGTGACGCCGAACCTGCCGGCCTTCCAGCGCGACGTGATCGCCCTGAACCAGAACCCGACTCGCCGGGTGACGCCGGAACTGAAGGCCGGCGCGGCGCCGGGCACGCTGGACGTGGTGCTGACCGTCGAGGAGGCCTCGGGCTGGCACGGTTCGTTCGAATGGAACAACTACTACAGCGCCGCCACCAGCGAGCTGCGGGCGGCGGCGTCGATCCGCTACGACAACCCGTTCGGACCGGATAGCCTGAGCTTCTCGGCCCAGACCGCGCCGCGGCGGACCGAGGACGGCACCGTCTTTTCCGCCAACTACATGCGGCGGCTGCGGGTCGGGACCCAGGCGATGGCCTATGTGGTCCACTCCGACAGCGAGATCGCCGTCGTCGGCGGGACCAACGTCATCGGCAAGGGCGACCTGATCGGCCTGCGGCTGATCCAGTCGCTCGGCGGCGGCGACGGCTTCTATCATTCGCTGACCGCCGGCCTGGACTGGAAGAACTTCAAGGAGGACGTGATCCTCGGCTCGGACCGCGCGGCGGCGCCGATCGAGTACTTCCCGATCACCGCCTCCTGGCGCGGCGACTGGTCTGGCGACACCCGTCGCGGCGACCTGACCCTGACCGGCGTGATGGGCCTGCGCGGCGTGGGCGACGGTCGCGATGTGTTCGACGCCAAGCGCTACAACGCCCGCCCCAGCTTCTTCGTCAGCAAGCTCGAGGGCTCCTATCAGGAGGAGCTGCCGCACGAGATGCGGATGGCGGCGCGGTTCACCGGCCAGTGGACCGACCGGCCGCTGATTTCCAACGAGCAGTTCTCGCTCGGCGGCCAGAACACGGTGCGCATCTACCGCGAGAGCGAGGCCATGGGCGACTACGGCCTGGCCATGCAGTGGGAAGTCAGCTCGCAGCCGCTGCTGGCGGACCTGCGCGGCGTCGACGAACTGCGCGTCTACGGCTTCTGGGATGTCGGCTTCGCCGGGATCCACGACCCGCTGCCGGGGCAGCGCCGGTCAAGCCAGCTCGCCAGCATGGGCGTCGGCGTCCACGGGCGAATTCTCAAACACCTCAACGGGCAGGTCGATGTCGGCACGCCCCTGATCTCCATGCCGGGCCGCACCGCGGGTTCGGTCTCCGTAAGCTTCCGCATCTGGGGGGAATTCTGATGTCTGTTGGTTCACGCCTGAGAAAGGGCGTCAGGAAGGGTGTCCTGGGCGGCGTCCTGGCGGCCGTCGCCGTGGCCGCGACGGCGACCCCGGCGCTGGCCTGGTGGGAGGCGGACTACGCCTACCGCACCAAGATCAACCTCAACGTCGCCGCCGCCGGAATCACCGGCGAGGTGGCCCGCGCGCCGGTGCTGGTGCGCCTGCATTCGGGCAACTTCAACTTCGCCGACGCCAAGGCGGACGGTTCGGACCTGCGCTTCGTGGCCGGCGACGATCGCACGCCGCTGAAATTCCATATCGAGCGCTGGAACGCCCAGGAGCAGCAGGCGCTGGTCTGGGTCGACGTCCAGGGCCTTCAGGCCGGGCAAGCCGCGGCGATCTACGCCTACTACGGCGCCGACAAGGCGACGGCCGCACAGGATCGTCCGGGGACGTACGGTCCGGACTATCGCTTGGTCTGGCATTTCGACAATGCGGGCGCGCCCCGCGACGCCACGGCCGGCGGCGTGACCGGCATCGGCGGCGAGGCGCGCAACGCCGGCGGCCTGATCGGCCAGAGCCTGCTGCTCGACGGCGGCTCGCCGGCGCAGATCCCGGCCCAGGCGTTCGGCGCCGGGCCGCTGTCGGTCAGCTTCTGGGTCAAGCCGGGCTCCGACGGCCAGATCCTGTCCATCCCCGGCGCGGCGAGCCTGGTCGTCCAGAACGGCCAGCTGTTCGTGGAGGCGAACGGCGCTCGCTCGGCCGGCGCGGCTCTGGCGACGGGAACCTGGGCTCATGTCGCCCTGGTCAACGACGGCAAGGCGACGCGGCTGTTCATCGGCGGCCAACCGGCCGGCGAGGTCGCTGGTCCGCTGGCGGCGGCCTCCGGGGCAGCGCTGCTGGGCCAGGGCTTCTCGGGCGAGATCGACGAGTTCCGGGTGGCCGGCGTCGCCCTGCCGGAGGCGGCCTTCCAGCTCGCCGCCGCCAGCGAAGGGCAGGGCGCCCGGCTGGTGACGACGGACACGGCCGAACAGGCCAAGACCGGCGGCGGCCACGACTATTTCGGCATCCTGTTCAAGGCTCTGACGTTCGACGCCTGGGTCGTCATCGGCGTTCTGGCGGTGATGCTGGCCATCGCCCTGTGGGTGATGATCGCCAAGGGTCTGCTGATCAGCCGGGTGCGTCGGGCCAACGAGGCTTTCCTGGACGGCTACGGCCGCGTCGCCCGCACCGCCGGCGACCATGACGGCCTGCCGGCCTTCGACCCGGGCCCCGACGCCGACGAGTCCAGTCTGGCGCGGCTCTACCAGATCGGCCGCGGCGAGTTGACCGACCGCCTCAAGGAAGGCCGCAGCTCCGGCTCGCGCTTCGCCATCCGCGCCCAGTCGATCGCCGCCATCCGCTCGGCGCTGGACGCCGGCCAGGTGCGCGAGAGCCAGAGGCTGAACGCCCGGATGATCCTGCTGACCATCGCCATCTCCGGCGGTCCGTTCATCGGGCTGCTGGGCACCGTGCTGGGGGTGATGATCACCTTCGCGATGGTGGCCGCGGTCGGCGAAGTGAACATCAACGCCATCGCCCCCGGCATCGCCGCGGCGCTGCTCGCCACCGTCGCCGGCCTGGCCGTCGCGATCCCGGCGCTGTTCGGCTACAACTACCTGCTGAGCCGCGTGGAAGACATCACCGCGGACAACCAGATCTTCGTCGACGAGCTCGAGAAGCGCATCGCCGAGACCTGGCAGGACGTCCCCACCGCGATCGCGGCGGAATAGGGGAGGTCCGAGCCATGCAGGTCCAGGGCAAGAAACCCTACAACGAGATCAACATCACTCCGCTGGTCGACCTGACCTTCGTGCTGCTGATCATCTTCATCCTGCTGACCACGGCGGCCGTGCAGGGGATCAAGGTCGACCTGCCGTCGGCCTCCTCGGCCCAGACCCTCAACGAGCCGAAGTCGCGGGTGATCGCCGTCTCCAACGACGGCACCCTGTCGATCGACGCGGTGCCGGTGTCGCTGTCGGAGCTGGAAGCGGAACTGCGCTCCAGCATGGCGACGACGCCCGACCTGGCCATCGTCCTGCGCGGCGATCGCACGGTGCAGTACGACCGGATCATGCAGGTCCTGGACCTGTGCTCGAAGGTCGGCGTCCCGTCGCTGGGCATGGCCTCGACCCGGCCGCCGGGCGGAGGCGCGTGATGGTCGCCGCCGCTCTGACCCCTACAGGCGGCTTCGGCGGGCCGGAGGGGCCGCGCCGCCGGTCCTCGCCGGTGACCTTCGGGCGGGTGATGCTCGTGCTCGGCGTCGGCCTGGTCGTGGCGCTGGTCTGGATGATGTCGACCCGGATCACCGTGACCGACCGGCCGAACACCCTGCGCACGACCCGGGTGATCCTGCCGCCGCCGCCCCCTCCGCCGCCGCCTGAGCCGGTGGTGCAGGAAAAGCCGCCAGAGCCGGTCCCGACGCCGATTCCGATGGAGCAGCCGACCGAGGCCCCGCCGCCCGAGGCGCCCTCCGAGCCGACCCAGGGCGACAACGCCCTGACGGCCCGCGAAGGGGCCGGACCGAGCAACTACGGCTTGGCGCGCGGCGACGGCTCCGGCGGCCGTATCGGCGGACGTCCCGGCGGGGGCGACGCCTTCGCCGCCTACGGCCAACTGGCCTTCGCCGAGATCCGGCAGGCGGTGCAGGCGGACCGGACGCTGAGCCGGGGCCGCTACACCAGCCAGCTGCTGGTCCAGGTGGACGCCGAGGGGCGCATCGTCTCGATCCGGCTGTTGCGCGGGTCGGGGGACGAGCGTCGCGACGCCGCCCTGCAGAAGGCCCTGACCGGGATGGTCCTGTCCCGCCGCCCGCCTGACGGCCTGCCCGCCATGCGCATCGAACTGAACGCCCGTACCGGCGCCTGACTCTCTGGGGATTACCGAGAATGAACCGCACCAACCGTCTCAAGCCGGCGCTGCTGGCCTGCGCCGCCGGCGTCACGCTGCTGGCCTCGCCGGCGCTCGCCCAGACCGTCGATCCGAACAAGCTGCTCGAGCTGATGGTCGCCAAGGGCCTGGTCTCCCGGGCCGAGGCCGACGCCATGATCGCCGAGGCCACGACGGCCCCCGCCAAGCCGCCGGTTCCGGCCGGCGGGGTCGCCAACGGCGTCCAGACCATCCCCTACGTCCCGCAGGTCGTGCGCGACCAGATCAAGGCCGAGCTGAAGGCCGAGCTGGGGACCCAGGCTCAGGCCCAGGGCTGGGCCGAGCCCGGCCAGACGCCGGAGTGGACCCGCCGCCTGACGCTCTACGGCGACCTGCGGGTGCGCGGCGAGGGCGTCTTCATGGACGACGGCAACGCCGACATCTTCGAGGACTTCGGCGCCATCAACGCCGGCGCCGGCCAGAACATCAACGACAAGACTCCCGGGTATGTCGGCCCGCCGTACCTCAACACGCGCGAGGATCGGCAGCGCGCGCGCATCCGCGCGCGGCTGGGCCTGAAGGCGCGGATCGACGACTGGATCTCGGCCGAGGTTCGCCTGGCCACGGGTAACGACTCCTCGCCCGTCTCGACCAACCAGACCCTGGGCGGCGGCGCCGGCTTCGGCAAGTACGAGATCTGGCTGGACCGGGCCGCGCTGCGGCTGACCCCTGTCGAGGGCGTCGCCGTCGACGTGGGCCGTTTCGCCAACCCGTTCTGGACCAGCGAGCTGCTGTTCGACGACGATCTGAACTTCGACGGCGTCGCCTTCTCGCTCAATCAGAAGGTCCGGTCGGACCTGACCGTGTTCGGGACCGTCGGCGCCTTCCCGATCTTCAACACCAACTTCAACTTCGGCTCGCGCAACGCGCCGGAGGGCAAGGGCGGACCCTACGCCAGCAAGGACAAGTACCTGCTGGCCTCGCAGCTGGGCGTCGAATGGACGCCGCGCGACGACCTGCGCCTGCGGCTGGCGGCCGGCTACTTCAACTTCGAGGGCGTCCAGGGCGAGGTGTCGAAGCCCTGCCAGTTCTACGAGGTGGTCTGCAGCACCGATCCGACCCGGCCGCAGTTCCAGCAGTTCGGCAACACCATGTTCCCGATCCGCAACGTGGTCCCCAACCCCAACGACCCGATCGGCAGCCCCGAGAACCAGTACTTCGGCCTGGCCTCCCCCTACGAGATCGTCAACGTCCGCGGCAGCGCCGACTTCGCCGCCTTCAACGGCTGGAAAGTCCGTTTCGAGGCCGACTACGTGAAGAACCTGGGCGTGGACGAATCGGTCATGCGCGCCCGGGCGGTCAACAACCTCGGTCCGACTCAGCGGATCCCCGATCCCAAGAACACCAACGGCACGATCCTCGTGCCCGGGAAGTGGGACGGCGGCTCGCAGGGCTGGTCGACCCGACTGACCGTCGGCGACATCGACCTGGTCGAGCGCGGCGACTGGAACCTGTCGTTCGGCTACCGCTACCTGGAGTCGGACGCGGTTCTCGACGCCTTCACCGACAGCGACTTCCACCTGGGCGGAACCAACTCCCAGGGCTGGACCGTCGGCGGCGCCTACGCCTTCGGCAGGAACACCTCAATCGGCTTCCGTTGGCTGTCGGCCGAGGAGATCGCCGACGCCCCGCTGTCGGTCGACAAGCTGCTGATCGACCTCCAGACCCGGTTCTGACCGACGCCATGACGACGGCTTCCGCCTTGCACGCGCCCCTCTGCGCCGGCCCCGGCCGCGAAGTCGTCGTCATGCGCCTCGTTCGGATCGCTGACCTGCCCTGCGTTCGGTTCCAAAGGGGCAGGCCGGCGGAGGCGGGCCGATGCTTAGTATCCTTGTCGGCGTCGGCCCGCCTCATCCCCCTTCTGCTGGCGCTGGTTCCGGGCCTGAGCCTGGCTCAGACGACGACCGAGCCGCCCAGGCCGGCGGACCCTGCGACGGTCTGCGTGCAGGTCGAGGTCGCCGGCTCCCGCGCCGGCCATCTCGACTGCGCCGCGGCGACGCTGCAGGAGGCCGGGCGACTCGCCCAGTCCCGGGCCCGCGCGGCCTTCGACTCTCCGGTCGTCGGCGTCCGGTCGCCGGACATCGCCAAGGGCGTGGCCAGCCAGGCGGCGCTGCGCCAGCGACTCGGTTCGAACTTCGGCCGGTCGCCGTATCCCCAACGTCCTGATCGCCCAACGCCGCCGCCGCGGCCCTCGGGGCGGCCATGACGCAGACTTCTCATCTTCAGGCCGCCGGCGCGTCGCGCCCCGCCTGTCCTCCCAATCGCCAGGCGGCCCGGGCCGCTACTCCTCTGGAGACCGTTCGATGACCCGTCTCGACTCGCGCTCGCTGCGTCGCCGCCTGCTGGTGGGGGCTTCGCTCAGCTCCATGCTTCTCGCCGGCGGAGCGGCGGAAGCCCAGGGCGGACGCGCGTTCGGCGGCCGCGGGGCGGGGACCAACCCGGCCGCCGCGGCGACCCAGGCCGCCCAGGCCGAGGCCGGCCGCGCGGCTGAAGCTTCCACCGCGACCCAGCGGGCGATCGCCACCTTCGCACGCGCCGCGGCGACCCGCGACGCCATGGCGGCGGCCCAGGCGGCCGCGCGCGCGGCCGCGCAGGCGGCGCAGAGCAACATCCCCAACGGACTTGGCCAGGGCGGTCTGAAGGTCGCCGACGGCGTGGCGCTGGACCCCAGCCTCTGGATCGGCGCCAAGGGACCGACCCAGACCACGGGCGCCGACGGCCGGACCGTCGTCACGGTCGGCCAGACCGAGCAGAAGGCGATCCTGACCTGGGACAGCTTCAATGTCGGCCGGGAGACCGACCTGATCTTCAATCAGGGCGGCCGCTCCGACTGGGTGGCGCTGAACCGGGTGACCGACGCCGGCGCCGACCCCAGCAAGATTCTCGGCCGGATCAAGGGCGACGGCTCGGTCTACATTATCAACCGCAACGGGGTGATCTTCGGCGGCGCCAGCCAGGTCAACGTCCGCAACCTGATCGCCTCGACGGCGAACATCTCGAACATCCAGTTCCTGGAGCGGGGGATCAGCGGCGGCACGATGCCGGGCGCGAATCCCTGGGAGCCGGCGGTTCCGGTCCCGGCCTTCACCAACGCCGGCGGGAACGTGATCGTCGAGGCCGGCGCGCAAATCACCACCAGCAAGCCCTCGACCGTGGTCGAAGGGGGCGGTTTCGTCGCGCTGTTGGGCGCCAAGGTCGAGAACCGCGGCGCCATCGTCACGGGGCGCGGCCAAACCATCCTGGCGGCCGGCGACAACTTCATCCTGCGGCCCGGCCTGGGCTCCAACGCCAACACGGGCTCGACCACCCGCGGCCTGGAGGTCGCGACGACCCAGAACGCCGGCAGCGCCAGCGGCGCGGTGGCCAACCGAGGTCTCATCGAAGCCTCCGAGGGCGACATCACCCTGGTCGGCCGCAACGTGCTGCAGGACGGCGTGGCGATCGCCACGACTTCGGTGAACGCGCGCGGCACCATCCACCTGCTGACGGATCTGCGTGATGCTGCGGCGACCGTCACGCTGGGCGCCAACGGCCTGACCCTGATTCTGCCGGAGCTCGACAGCAAGACGACGGCGACCAACGCCCAGCGCGACGCCCTGATCAAGGAATCGGGGACCGGCGTCGTGGGCGATCTGCTCAACAACCAGGGTATCGGCCGGTTGGCCTACATGCTTCCCGACCGCAAGGATCTGTCGCGGGTCGAGATCACGACGGGCGGCGTGGTCGACTTCCAGGGCGGCTCGCAGACCATCGCCCAGGGCGGGCAGATCGCCGTCGTCGGCCTCAAGCGCGTCACCGTCGCGGACAAGGCGGAGCTGAACGTCTCGGGCGTGCGCGGCGTCGCCATGGACATGGCGTCGAACAATCTGAAGGTGAACCTCCAGCCGTTCGAGCTGCGCGACTCGCCGCTGAACCGCGAGGGCGGGAACCTCAAGAACAACGACGTCTGGATCGACATCCGCGATCTGGTCCTGCTGCCGAGCGGTACGGGCGGACACGAAGGCGACCGCTACTACACCCCCGGCGGCCTGATCGAGGTCGGCGGGCACCTGGGCAACACCGCCCACACGGTCGGCGAATGGTTGGCCCAGGGCGGGACGATCAATGTCCGAAGCCATGAGATCGTGGCCGGCAAGGACGCGGTGTTCGACATCTCGGGCGGGTCGCTGGACTACAAGGCCGGCTGGATCCAGTCGACCCGCATGCTCGGCTCCGACGGCAAGCTGTACGAGCTGGGCAAGGCCCCGGCCGGGGTGAAGATGCTGTCGGTGGGCGACGCCTATGTGGTCAAGCACGACCGCTGGGGCGAGGCCTTCCAGCAGGTCTATTCGCATCCGCTGTTCAACTCCGCGCGCAGCGTGCGCTGGGAGGGGGCCTACACCGTCGGCCGCGACGCCGGCGTGCTGACGCTGTCGGCGCCGACGGTTCTGTTCGACGGCAAGATCGTCGCCGACGTCGTGGTCGGCGACCGCCAGACCGGCGCTCGGCCGACGACGCCGCCGATCATCAAGGACGGCCTGCTCACCGGCGCCTTCCCGAACCGCCTGGACGGCTACATCCTGCCCCAGAACGTGACCCCGCTGGCGGGCGGCTTCTATGTCGGCAACCAGATCTGGCAGCAGCATCTCCCCAGCCAGTCCCCCGAGCTTCCGTTCGCCAACAAGGTCGTGGTCGGCGCGGGTGGCGGCTCGGCCGGCGTCAAGCCGGGCACGGCCATCGCGCCCGACCTGGTCAACACGGTTCAGCTGTCGGCCGGCGACCTGAGCGCCGCGGGCCTCGGCGCGCTGCGGATCAACGGCGGCTCCGTCAAGATCGCGGGCGATCTGAAGGTCGCGGCGGGCGGCAGCGTCGCCGTCGAAGCGACGACCATCGCGGTCGAGGCCGACATCACCGCCCGCAGCGGCTCGATCTCGCTGGCCGCCGTGCCGCCGTGCTCGTCGGGTTGCCTCACGATCAGCGATCTTAAGGTGGCCGAGGGCGTGACGCTCGACGCCCGCGGCCTGTGGGTGAACATGAAGACGGGCGGCGACGCCCGCGACCTGGCGCACCTCGCCGGCGGTCGGGTCATGCTCGAGAGCCGTCAAGGGCGGCTGGACTTCCAGAAGGGCGCCCTGATCGACGTCTCGGCCGGCGGCGCGATCCTGGAGGACGGCAAGACCGTCGGCGCCCGAGGCGGCGACGTCGGCTTCGCGGTCAGTTCGTTCCCGCGCGGCAACGCCAACGAGATGATCCTCGGCGGCGACATCCGGGCCTATGGATCGGGCGACAAGGCCGGCGGGACGCTGACCATCTCGGCCGGCGGCCGGGCGATCACCATCGGCGAGGCTCTCCTGCGCGGCGGCGACGTCCTGGCCGGCGGCGAGGCGGCGCCCATCGACCTGCAGCTGCTTCAGGACGTGGTCCTCAAGGCCGGCGAGAAGCTGCCCTTCGACTATGCCTACACGATCAGCCACATCGGACCGGGTCAGCCGCTGCCGACCGGGGTCAACGTCCTCATCGACCCGATGACGATGCCGATCGACTGGGTCGTGCCGGATGGGCTCGAGGTCTACGACTCGAGCTTCAACGTCTACTACGGCGGCGACACGATCCCCGCGGGGACCGCCATCGAGTACGGCTGGGGAACGCTTCCCCAGGGCTTCGTCGTCACGCCGGAAGTCTGGCCGAACGGGATGGACATCCCGCCGATGGCGTTCAGCTACAAGAAGGGCGACATCCTCGCCGCCGACCTGACGCTGACCGCCGGCAGCACCATCGCCGCGGGCACCGTGCTGCCGGGCTCGGCCAAGGTGGCCAAGCCGCTGCACCTCGACACGGCGCTCTTCCAGACCGGCTTCTCCAAGTACGACATCCGCGCCGGGGGCGACCTGGTGATCGGCGGGAACACCAGGCTGGACGTGTCGGCGCCGGTTCGCCGCTTCACGGCCGACAGCGCCTTGGCGGCGAGCGGCGCCGCGCCGGAAGTCGCGCTGGAGCTGTGGCGCCCCGAGATGTTCCGCGAGGACGCCGCCAAGGGGCGCTTCGTCCAGCGGCAGGGCGCGAGCCTGAGCCTCAGCGCCTACGGCTGGGGCGACCGCAACTGGATGACCGGCTACGGCAACCCGATCACCGACCCGTTGCCGCTCGGCAAGTTCGTGCTGGCGGAAGGCGCGTCGATCCGGGTGGACGACGGCCAGTCGGTGTCGATCACCTCCGGCGACGCCATCCGCATCGACGGGCGGATCGAGGCCCGGGGCGGCAAGGTGACGATGGCGGCCGGTCCGGTCGAGAACATGCGTCGCGACCAGCCGCCGTCCTTCATCGTCTACGACAGCAAGCGGGCGATCTGGCTGGGCGAGAAGAGCGTCGTCGACGTGTCCGGCCGCGGGCTGGGCGCGGTCGGCGCCGACGGCCTGCGCTACGGCCAGGTCTCGAAGGGCGGCGAGATCTCCATCGGCGGCGAGCAGTCGGCCTACGTCGTGGTGCGCCCCGGCGCGCTGCTGGACGCCTCGGGCGCGGCGACGGAGATCGACTATCGCGCCTCGACCCTGTCCGGCGGGGACAAGTCTTCGCTCAAGCTGGCCAGCGACGGCGGGTCGATCAGCTTCCGGTCGCAGTACGGGGTCTTCCTGGACGGCGACCTGCGCGCGCATGCCGGCGGGGCCGGCGCCTCGGGCGGTACGCTGTCGATCGCCCTGTCGACCCCCTACTACATGCAGCTGGGCAACCTGAACGGCCGCGACATGCCGGACTTCATGCGCCGGCTGCGCGCCGTCGTCCTGGCTGAGAAGGGCGGCAGCGGCCTGGCGTCCGACCTCCAGTTCGGCGACTGCATCACCGGCTGCTGGACGCCGGGCCAGACGGTGGCGGAGGCCAACGCCGCCAACGCCGGCAAGCCCGACCTGGTCGGCCAGGCCCGTATCGGCGTCGACCAGATCAAGGCCGGCGGCTTCGGCAGCCTGTCGCTCAGCACCGCGGACGTCATCCTGCTGGACGGCGCGGTCGATCTGAAGCTGTCGCGCAATCTGACCCTGAGCGGCGCGATGGGCCTGACCAACGCCGACACCGACGCCAGCCTCAGCGCCGCCTATGTCCGGTTCGCCGGAGGCGGTGTTCCGTTGGGCAACGACCTGGTCCGCTGGGAGAATGGCTACGGGGCGCTGCAGAAGGTTCCGCGGCTCGGCAAGGCCAACCTGAAGATCACTGGCGGCCTGGTCGACATGGGCGCCGCCCGGTTCGGCGTCCAGGGATCGATCGGCCTCTCCGGCGGGCGCCAACAGATCTACGACTACAGCGGGCCGCGCCAGGTCGACATCGTCAGCCGGTCCGACATCCGCATGACCGGCGGCGAGGTGTTCTCGATGGGGAACATGTCGCTGACGGCGGCGCAGGTCTATCCGGTGACCGGGGCGAAGGCCGCCCTGTACTCGGGCGTCTACATGTACCGCCTGCCTACGGGGAACTCGTCGATCTACCAGACGCTGATGCCGGGCGGGACGATCAGCTTCCACAAGCTCCAGGGCGCGACGCCCTCGGCGCCGCTGTCGGTCTACGGCTCACTGACCGTCGGCGCCGACATCATCAACCAGGGCGGGGTGCTGCGGGCGCCGCTCGGCTCGATCACGCTGGGCGGCGGCGGCGACCGGTTCGTTCCCGGCTTCGACCAGGTCAAGCCGGGCCAGGTCGGCTGGTCCGGCACCTCGGTCACCACGACCGAGGTCAACCTGCTGCCGGGCAGCCTGACCTCCGCCAGCGCCAAGGACCTGGTCATCCCCTACGGCGGCACGGTGGACGGCCTCCGCTGGCTGCTGAACGGGGCCGAGCTGACCACCACCGGCCAGCAGGGCGTCACGGTGCTCGGCTCCCTGCGCGCCGACGCCGGATCGGTGCTCGACCTGTCGGGCGGCGGCACGCCGTCGGGCGCCGGTTTCGTTCCCGGGCGCGGCGGGTCGGTGGACATCCTGAAGACCGCGCTGGCCAACATCAGCCCGGCCTATGCCGGCCTGAGCAAGGCGGACAACAGCGTCTACGCGATCGTCCCGGGCTATGCCGGCTCGGTCGCCCCGACGGCCATCGACGGTCACGCCCAGCCGGGCGTCGGCCAGCAGATCGTCGTCCCCGAAGGCGTGAAGGGACTGCCGGCGGGCGTCTACACCCTGCTGCCGGCTGAGTACGCGCTGAACAAGGGCGCCTTCCGGGTCGAGCTGGGCTCCGGCGTTCCGGCCGGCGCGAACGGGATCACCCGCCTCGCGGACGGCTCCACGCACCTGGGCGTGACCACGACCGTGGCCAACACCGACATCCGCGGCGCGCTGAAGGTCGAGGCCATCCTCACCCCGGCCGACGTGGTCCGGACCTATTCGCAGTACAACGAGACCAGCTTCGGCGAATTCCTGGCCAAGGCCCCTGCGGCGGCGCTGTTTGGCAAGCCGCTGCCGGCTCTGCCGCAGGACGGCAAGACCTTCCTGCTCGCGTTGGTCCCGCCCAAGGAGGGGTCGGATCGCCCCGTCTTCTCGTTCAAGGGCAAGGGCCTGTTCGATGCGGCCGAGGGCGGCATCGGCGGCGGCCTGGCGGTCACCGCCGGCAACTACTACAGCGCCGATCAGTACAGGCTGGAGATCCTGGGCGACGGCGGCGTCGCCAGCGGCGCCGGCCATATCTCGATCCACGCCTCGGACCTGAACGCGGTCGGCGCGCGGGTCATGACGCTGGGCGGCGTGACCTTCCGACTCGTGTCGAACTTCGCCAGCGAGCTCCAGGTGATCGCCGGCGGCGGTCCCGGCAACGATCGGTTCAGCCCCACCGGCTTCAGCGGGATCGTGGTGCGCCAGGGCGCGGTGCTGGCCGGGCCGCAGGTCCTGCTGATCGCCGACCGCAACGCCGACATCACCGTCGAGGCGGGGGCCGAGATCAACACCCTCGGCAAGGGCAAGCAGGCCTTCGACTCGACGATGGGCTACACCCTGCGCGCGGACAACATCAACCTGCTGACCGTCTCCAACGGCCTGCTGGAGTTCACCAGCACGACGGCGACGGCCGGCAGCAAGGGCGTCATCCGGGTCAAGGACGGCGCCTCGCTCTACTCCGACGGCACGTTGAGCTTCGTGACCCCCGCCTCGGTCGAGCTGGGCGAGAACGTCAACTACGGCGCCCGCTACCTGGGCTTCTCGTCCGGCGCCGTGAACATCGGCGACCGCGCGGCCCTCGCCGCGGCGGCGGCCGACGGCGTCCTGCCGGCCGGCATCGCGCTGAACCAGACGGTCCTCGATCGCCTGATGCGCGGCGACGCGAGCAAGGGCGCGCCGAAGCTGGAGCGGCTGATCCTGTCGGCCAGCCAGTCGATCAATTTCTACGGCTCGATCAACCTGGACACCCGCGACCCGGCGACCGGCAAGTCGAACCTGCAACTGGTGCTCAACACCCCGGCGCTCTACGGCCGGGGCGGCGTCGGCGATGTCGCGCAGATCACCACCGGCACTCTGGTCTGGAACGGCGTCCTGGGCAGCCAGGGTCCCGACCCCTGGACCCGGACGATCATCACAGGTCAGCCGGGCGCGCCGATTCACAATGGCGCCGGCTCGGGCCTGGGCTCGTTGAACCTCGTCGCCGAGCGGATCGTGCTGGGCTACCAGGACGGCGTGGCGATCAGCGCCAAGCCGCCGCTGAACCGGCTCGCGCTCGGCTTCAGCAACGTCAACCTGACCGCGTCGAAGCAGATCGAGGCCAACCACGTCGGCGAGCTGGCCGTCTACCAGTCGCAGGCCGAGTACGGGAAGCCGGGCCAGGGCGGGGTGCTGAACATCACCACGCCGCTGCTGACCGGCCAGGCCGGTTCGAAGATGCATTACAAGGCCGGCGACCGCATCGCGCTGGCGGCTCCGGCCAGCGGAGGATCAACCGAGGCGGCCAAGCCGCAACTCGGCGCCGAGATCAAGATGACGGCCGGCCACATCAAGGCCGACACCGCCATCGCCCTGCCCAGCGGCCGACTGGTCATGACCGCGACCCAGGGCGACGTCGTCCTGGGCGGCAAGGCCCGGATCGACATGGCGGGCAAGGCGACCGACTTCTTCGGCGAGACCCGCTACGGCTGGGGCGGCGACGTCGAGCTGGAGAGCGCGCGCGGCGGCGTTCTGGTCTCCGGCGGCGCGGTCATCGACCTGAGCGCCGACTACAACCACGCCGGCACGCTGAAGGTCACCGCGCTGAACGGGACGGTGACCCTGGACGGCAAGATCGACGGCCAGGCGCGGAACGGCGGCAAGCCGGTCAACCCGTCGCTGCGCAATGGCGGGATCGACATCCGCGCCGGCGCGATCAGCGATTTCGCCGGTCTCAACCGGCGCCTGACCGAGAACAACGTCACCGACAGCCGCAGCTTCGTCATCAAGACCGGCGATCTGGTGATCGGCGACGAGGTGAAGGCGCGGCAGGTGACCATCGCCGTCGACGGCGGCGATCTCACCGTGCTCGGGCGGATCGACGCCAGCGGCGCGCGGGCAGGGTCCATCCGCCTGTCGGCGCGCGACGACCTGACCCTGGCCTCGACCGCGGTTCTGGACGCCAGCGCCAGCAAGACCGTGGTCGACGGCTACGGCGCCCCGATCGAGGCGTCGAACCGCGGCAACATCGAGCTGACCAGCGCGGCCGGCGTGCTGACCCTGGCCTCCGGCGCGACGCTGGACCTGTCCTCGGCGGACGGCGTCAACCGCGGACGGGTGGAGCTGAACGCGCGGCGTCTGGGCGGCGACGACATCGCCATCGACGCGCGCGGTCCGTTGACCATCCGCGGCGCCGGCAGCCTGTCGGTCAACGGCTTCCGGACCTACCAACCGGCGGGCGGGGTGATCGACCAGGCGCTGATGGACGGCATCCATCTGGATAGCCGCGCCTTCATCGACGCCGCGATCGTCAACCAATCCCTGCTGGCGCGTGTCGAAGGCCTGCGGGCCTACAAGGACGCCTTCCACCTGCGTCCTGGCGTGGAGCTGGTCAGCGCGCCGGGCGGCAAGCTGACCGTCTCGGGCGACCTGAACCTGGCCGGCCACCGCTACGCCAGCCTCAACCCGAAGACCCAGCAGACCGCGGTCTACGGCTCGGGCGAGGCGGGCGTCCTGCTGGTCCGCGCGGCCGATGATCTGGACATCTACGGCAGCATCACCGACGGTTTCGACAAGCCGGCCCGAACCCCGGACGACAACGGCTGGGTGCTCTACAACAACAGCGAAGCCGGCGGCGTCGGCGCCTGGCCCGCGGACCATAAGCTGTCGGCGCCGGTGCGGTTGTCGGCGGGCGCCTCGTTCGACAAGGGCGTCACCCTGACTTTCGACGCGCCGGTCCAGAACTTCAGCGTCGTGGCCAACACCGTGATCGCCGCCGACACCCGGCTGGCGCAGGCGGTGACCCTGCCGCAGGACTGGGTGGCGACCTCCGCCATCCGCCTGCCCGACGGCACGCTCATCGAGCGCGGCGCGATCCTGAAGGCGGGCACGGTCCTGCCGGCGGACGCCCAGGTCGGGAAGGGCGCGCTGTTCCCGATGACGGTGCAGCTGCAGGCCATGACCTGGCCGAAGGACGCCCCGCTGCCGGCCAAGATGACGCTGTCGCAGACCACTCAGCTGAGGACAGGCGACGTCATCCCGCGCAACAGCTTCGTGTCGATCAAGGGCCTGGCCGGCCTGCAGACCGAACCGGTCGTCCTCGACAGTCAGTACACCCTGATCGGCGGCGCCTCCGGCGGCGGCGTGACCTCCATCCGGGGCGGCGCCGGCTCGACCGTGGTGCTCGACTTCGACATCGAGGTGCGTTCGCTCACCGAGATCCGGACCGGGGTCTACATCCCGTTCGGCTTCGTCAACTCCAGCCTGATCATCTCCCGGGCAGGGCCGTGGGTCGCGCCCGTGGACATCTGGGCCAGCAAGGCGGCCTTCGAAGCCGGCGCCGCGCCGATCTTCTCGAAGGGGGCCGTGGTCGGCGCCGGCAAGTTCGTTCCGGCCAACAGCTACTGGGCGGCGGGGGCGATCCTGCCGAGCCAGCTGGGCACCTCCCGGTCGATCACGGCCACGGTCATTCCGGCCGGAACGCCGATGAGCGTGTTCGCGAACGACGTGCAGCTGAACCGGAACGTCACGGTGAACGCCGGGACGCTGATCCCGGCCGGCGTGAACCTGCAGCTGCTGAACGCCAACAGCCTGCACAACACCCGCCCGGTCCAGGCCGATGGGACGCAGGGCCGCATCTGGGCGGTCGCGCCGATGCTGGCGCCGGGGTCGGAGTCCTGGTCGATGCGCCTGGTCGCCGGCGCCGATATCGGATCGTCGGACGGGCGGACCCTGCGCGCGGCGACGGATCTGGCCGCGGCGGGCCACGCGGGCGACCTGACCCTGTCGGACCGCCACTATGTGAACCCGCAGGCGACCACGGCCGACGGTTTCACCCGGAGCTGGCTGGACGGCCTGAAGCTGATGCAGAACTTCAGCGTGATCCGGACCGGGATCGGCGCGCTGGATCTGCTGGCGGGCGGCAGCTACGAGCAGCTGTCCCTGTACGGCGTCTACACGGCCGGAACCCCGTCGGCCGAGATCGGCGGCAAGACCCTCGACGGCTACAATGTCTACAACCAGCCGCGCGCGACCCTGGCGGGCGGCGGCGGCCTGGCCAATCCGTGGATCGGCCAGAACTTCGCCGGCTACGCCGACGCGGTCCGGGCCTATCAGGCCTGGTATCCCGAGCACGGCGGCGACCTGCTGCTGGCGGTGCAGGGCCGGTTGACCGGCTACAGCACCAACCGTGATGCGGCCTACCAGCGCGTGGGCAGCGGCAACGTCGGCAACTGGCTGTGGCGTCAGGGCGGCTATGGCGTCGCCAAGCAGCTGGGCCAGGACGTTCCGACCGCCTGGTGGATCAACTTCGGCGGCTATGTCCCGAACAACTCCACGAGCGTCGGCGACTTCGTGAACTTCAACGGCCCGATGCTTGAGGGCTTCATGGGCATCGGCGCCCTGGGCGGCGGCAACCTGACCGTCCGGGCCGGCGGCGACGCCGGCGTCCACCAGGACTGGGGCGTCACCGGCGAGGGCTTCAGCGACGCCACCAGCCGCACGATCGCGGGCTCGGGCCTGAACTTCGCGGTGGGCGGCACCGGCCGGGTCACCGCGGTGATCCGCAACGCGGGCATCGTGACCGGCGGTTCGGTGGTGCAGACCGGCGGCGGGGATATCGACATCCGCCTCGGCGGCGCGCTGAACCCTGGATCCGCCGACCGCACGCCGACAGACCTGGGCGGCAGCGTGACCAACCTGCGCGGGGACATCTCGATCCTCGCCGGGGCCATCGGCAACATGAACTACGTCGCGGCCGCGGACTCGGTGGATCCGCGCCGGGCCGATCCGACGCGGCCGGCCCTCCGGCCCGGCTTCGGCGGATTGACCCTGGTCATCGGCGACGGCGACGCGCGCCTCGACACGCGGGGCGACCTGGTTCTGGCCGCCGTCGGGGATCCGGGCGCGACATCGGCTTCGGCCGCCTCGGTCTCGCTGGGCTACGTGGACGCCAACGGCGACTACGTGCGTCCGGACGGCCTGACCATGCGGACGACCTTCTCGCTGTGGCGCGAGGACACCAGCGTCAGCCTGTTCAGCGCCGGCGGCGCCGTGACCCCGATCGTGCGTCCGGCGATGGGCGACTCGATCTCGTTCAACGCCGGCCTGCGCGACGGCCGCTACTGGTATCCGCCGATCCTGCGGGTCACCGCGGCCCAGGGAAGCATCTTCTGGAACGCGTCCAACTGTGACGAGTACTGCTCCACCGACGGCATCCTGCCGCTGGAGCTGGCGCCGTCGCCGCTGGGCCGGGTCGAGTTCCTGGCCGCGGTGTCGATCCTCGGCGGCGGTACGCGCTACACCGACGCCAAGGGCTACTTCTCGGCCGGCCAGCCGATCGCCATGTCCGGCATGTCCAACTCGCCGGACCTGCTGCCCAATCCGTTCCGGCCCACGTGGCTGACGGAGTTCCTGCGGACGCCGGAGGTCAACCCGAACCTCCTCCGTCCGGTGAACGGCAACACCACGCGCCTGGGCACGTTGCTTGCCTTCCAGAAGGACACCGCGACCGGAACCCTGATCTCGGGCCGCAAGAAGCCGGCGCTGTTCTATGCCGCGGACGGCGACGTCAGCAGCCTGAGCTTCGGCTTCATCACCTACGACGGCCAGACCCAGCTCTACGTCAGCTCGGGCGCGGTCGATGTCCGGGCCTCCCGCGACATCGTCAACCTGGGCACGGGTCCGGCGCTGGGCTGCAGCCCCGCCGGCCCCGTCGAATGCCGCAGCGACGCCTACCTGTTCGGCGTCTACAACGCCGGCGGTCTGGTCGTGCACAACGACAAGGCTGACATCTCGCGGATTTCGGCCGGCCGGGACATCATCTACGGCAACATGACCGTGGCGGGTCCGGGCAACCTGATCGTCGAGGCGGGCCGCAACATCTATCAGGCCGACAAGGGCCGCTTCACCAGCATCGGGCCGCTGTTCGACATCTCGCCGTCGACCCGCAACGGCGGCGCGGGCATCTCGATCATGACCGGGGTGGGCGCCGGCGGGCCGAACTACGACGCCTTCGCCAGGCTCTATCTCAACCCGGCCAACCAGGCCGAGGCGGGCCGTCCGCTGGCCGAGCAACCGGGCAAGGTGGTCAAGACCTACGACAAGGAACTGAGCGCCTGGCTTGAGGAGAGGTTCGGTTACAAGGCCGCCGACGCCAAGGCGGCGTTGACCTACTTCGAGGGCCTCGACCCGCTTCAGCGCGCCGTCTTCGCCCGCAGCGTCTACTTCGACGAATTGAAGGCCGGCGGCCGGGAGTACAACGACGAGGCCGGTCCGCGCTTCGGCAGCTATCTGCGGGGCCGCAACGCCATCGCGATGCTGTTCCCCGAAAAGGGCGCCGACGGCAAGGCGATCTCCTACGAAGGCGATCTGACCATGTTCGGCGGCTCGGGCGTCCGGACGCTGTTCGGCGGAAACATCGAGATCCTGGTGGCCGGCGGCCAGACCCTGGTCGGAGTCGGGGGCGTGCAGCCGCCGGCGACGGCGGGCGTGCTGTCCATGGGGTCGGGCGACATCGACGTCTACTCGCTGAAGTCGGTGCTGCTGGGCCAGAGCCGGGTGTTCACCACCTTTGGCGGCGACCTGATGATGTGGTCGGCGGAAGGCGACATCAACGCCGGCCGCGGCTCCAAGTCGACGGCCGTCTATCAGCCGCCGCGCCGGGTCTACGACCCCTACGGCAACGTCACGCTGTCGCCGCCGACGATGAACACCGGCGCCGGCATCGCCACGCTGAACCCGATCCCGGAGATCCCGGCGGGCGACGTCGATCTGATCGCCCCTCTCGGCACGATCGACGCCGGCGAGGCGGGCATCCGGGTCTCGGGCAACGTCAACCTGGCCGCGCTGCAGGTGGTCAACGCCGCCAACATCCAGGTCAAGGGCAAGGCCGTCGGCATCCCGGTGGTCGCGGCGGTGAACACCGGCGCCCTGACCGCCGCTTCGTCGGCGACCAGCTCGGTGATCGCCGAGGCTTCGCGCCTCGCCGAGCGCGCCAAGCCCGCGACCAACGACATCCCGGCCATCATCACCGGCCGGTTCCTGGGCTTCGGCGACTAGCCGGCCCGCCCGGGGGGCGTGAACCGACGCTCCCCGGAACCCCTGAGACTGGAGTTATCCCATGACCGACGCGTCCAAGGCGCCTGCCGCCGAGCCGTCGCTGGATCTGCCGCTCTTCTATCGCGAGCCCCATCCCCTGAACGGCATTCATCATGCCGATTGGCGGCTGAAGGACGGCGACCTGGGCTTCGCCGCAGATACGGCCTTCTCGCCCATCGTGGTGGCCGAGCTGGCCGCGGCGGCCCGCTGCTATCCCGTCGTGTTCTCGGCCGGCGAGGTCGCTCAGCCGATCGCGATCCTGGGCCTGGAGCAGCGCAACCTCTTCGTGACCAACGGCCGTTGGGCGGAGGACGCCTATGTTCCGGCCTATGTCCGCCGCTATCCGTTCGGCTTCATCGCCACGGTCAATCCGTCCGGCTTCGCCCTGGCCATCGACGCGGCGTCGGATCGTGTCGTCACGGCCGGCGAGGAAGGCCGCGCCCTCTTCGAGGAGGGGCGTCCCACGCCGCTGACCCAGGAGGCCATGGCCTTCTGCAACGCCTTCCAGGCCGAAGCCGACGCTACGCTGGCGTTCGCCGCCGCTCTGCGCGAGCAGGACCTGCTCATCGACCGCCGCGCGGACGCCACTTTGCCGGATGGCCGCCAGCTTGGGCTGGACGGCTTCCAGGTGATCGACACGGAACGGTTCGCAAAGCTTGATGATGCTGTCGTACTCGACTGGCACCGCAACGGCTGGCTGGCGTTGGCGCATTTCCACCTGGCCTCCCTCGAACGCTTCGGCGCGCTGCTGACCCGGCAGGGTGCGGCCCAGCCGGAGCCCGCGACCTCGTCGAAGAAAGCCTAAGTCCATGATGCTCCGTTCGTTCGTCCCCGCCGTCGGCGCGCTCGCCGTCGCGCTGCCCGCTTTCGCCCAGCCCGCGCCGGCCGCCCAGCCGCTCGGCGGTCCCGTTGTTCCGGGCGTCTGTCTGCTGTCGCGTGAGGCCGTCTTCGCCAACGCCGCCGCCGGCAAGGCGGCCAGCACCCGCCTGGCCGACCTGACCCGGACCGCCCAGGCCGAGGTCGAGGCCGAGCGCCAGCCGATCGAGACCGAACTGCGCGCCCTCGAAGGGCAGCCGGACAACCCCGCGCGGCGCCAGAAGGCCGAGGCCCTGGACGCTCGCTGGCAGACGCTGCAGCAGAAGGCCGCCCACGCTGGCCGCGAGATTGAAGCGACGCGCGCCAAGGTCATGGAGCGTATCGCCAACGAGGCCCAGCCGGTGGTCGCCCAGGCCTATGCGGCCAAGAAGTGCGGCCTGCTGCTGGATCGCGGTTCGGCGCTTGGCGGCAACTTCGCCAACGACCTCACCGGCGACGTGGTGAAGGGGCTGGACGCCAAGCTGGCCACGGTCACCTTCGAGCGGGAGCGCCTCCCGCAGCCGGTCGCGGCTCCCGCGCCGGCCGCTCGCTGATGGGCGCCGCGGCGCCGCGTTGGCGGACGTTCGCCGTCGGCCTGGCGGCGGCGCTGGGCCTGGGCGGCGGGGCGCAGGCCCAGCCGCCCGCGCCGGGAGAGGTTCCAGCCGGATGGATCGCCTACGCGGAACAGGTCACCGCGACCGTCTCCGCCTGGCTGTCTGAGGCAGCGGAGCCGGCCGTCCGGCTGCGTCGGCGTCTTTCCGAAGCGGCGCCGGCGCCCGGGCAGGCGGTCTCGGTCGAGGTCAAGCTCTGGATCGACGCGGACGGCGGGGTTCGTCGGGTCGCCACGGTCGCGGCCGGCGACGAGGATATGGAGCCGGATCTGCAGGCGCTCTCCGCCGGTCGGCGCTTCCCCTCGCCGCCGTCGGGGATGGTACAGCCTCTCCGTCTGGCTCTGGACGCCGAGCCCGGCGAATCCTCGCCTTCGCCGCGCTGATCGCCTTTCAAAAGAATGGGCTCCGCAACCAGGCGGAGCCCTAGGAGAAGGTCGTCCGCCGAGATGGGGGAAGGCTCTCGACGTGGTAAATACAACCCAAAGTCGAGATTTGCGCCATGGGGGATTTTCCCTACGCGGCGATTGAACGCGGAAGGCGAGCGGGTGCGCCCTAGGCTGGCTGTTCGCCGGGCGCCGAGCCTTCCCCGGCGGCGTCGTAGGCGGCCTGGTCGAGGATGCCCTGCTGTTTGGCCACCAGGGTCGGGACCAGCGCCTGGCCGGCGACGTTCACGGCGGTGCGGCCCATGTCGAGGATCGGGTCGATGGCCAGCAGCAGGCCGACGCCCTCGAGCGGCAGGCCGAGGGTCGACAACGTCAGGGTCAGCATGACCACCGCCCCGGTCAGGCCTGCGGTGGCGGCCGAGCCGATCACCGACACGAACACGATCAGCAGGTAGTCGCCGATGCTCAGCGGCAGGCCGAAGAACTGCGCCACGAAGATCGCCGCCACTGCCGGATAGACAGCCGCGCAGCCGTCCATCTTGGTCGTCGCGCCCAGCGGCACGGCGAAGGCGGCGTAGGGGCGCGGCACGCCCAGCCGCTCGGCGGCGGCCTCGGTCAACGGGAGGGTTCCGATCGAGCTGCGCGAGACGAAGCCCAGCTGCATCGCCGGCCAGGCGCCGCGGAAGAAGCGAACCGGGTTGAGGCCGTTCAGGGCCAGCAGGCTCGGGTAGACGACCAGCAGGACCAGGGCGAGGCCGATGTAGACCGCGCCGGCGAAGGCTCCCAGCTGTCCCAGCGCGTCCCAGCCGTAGCGGGCGACCGCGTTGCCGAACAGGCCGATGGTGCCGACCGGGGTCAGGCGGATCACCCACCAGAGCACCTTGCGGATCACGGCCAGGGCGGAGGCGTTGAAAGCGAGGAATCCTGCGCCGGCCTCGCCGACCCGAAGGGCCGCGACGCCGGCGACGAGGGCCACGACGACGATCTGCAGCACGTTGAACGACAGGCTGGTCTTGGCGACGCCGTCGGTGATGGTCGTCGAAGCGCTGAGGCCCAGCACGTTGACCGGGACCAGGCCGGTCAGGAAGTCGAGCCAGGAGCCGTGGGTCTTGGGGGCCGCGGCCAGGGCGGCGGACACCCCGGCGTGCAGGCCGGGCTTGAGCAGCAGTCCCAGCGCAATGCCGATGCAGACCGCGATCAGGGCGGTGATCGCGAACCACATCAGGGTTCGCCAGACCAGGCCGGCGGCGTTCTGCAGTTCGCGCAGGTTGGCGATGCTGGCGACGATGGCGGTGAACACCAGCGGCGGCACCAGCACCTTCAGCAGCTGGACGAAGATCGAGCCGACCTGCCGCAGGATCTCGGCCAGGGCGTAGCCGGGCTCGCCCGCCTCGATGCCGAGGTTGCGCGCCAGCAGGCCCAGGCCGAGCCCGACGACCATGGCCGCCAGGACCTGGAAGCCGAAGCCGGAGATGAACCGGCTGTCCTTCTTCGCCGCCATCGGTCTGCTCCGATCAGAACGCGGGAACGACCGCGCCCTTGTAGGCGCCGTCGATGTAGGTCTTCACCTGGGGCGAGGTCAGGGCGGCGGCCAGGGCCTTGATGCGCGGGTCGTCCTTGTTGTCCTCGCGGGCGACCAGATAGTTCACGTAGGGGCTCTTGCTGTCCTCGATGAACAGGGCGTCCTTCGCCGGGTTTAGCTTGGCGTCGAGGGCGTAGTTGGTGTTGATCAGCGCCAGGTCGAGCTGGTTCAGCACCCGGGGCAGGGTCGCGGACTCCAGCTCCTTGAACTTCAGGCCCTTCGGGTTGCCGATGATGTCCTTCACCGTCGACAGCGGGTTGGTGGTGTCCTTCAGCGTGATCAGGCCGCTCTTGGCGAGCAGCAGCAGCGCGCGGCCGCCGTTGCTGGCCTCGTTGGGAATGCCCACGGTCGCGCCGCTCGGGATGTCGGCGGTGGTCCTGTACTTCGCCGAGTAGGCGCCGAGCGGTTCGATGTGCACGCCGACGATGGGGACCAGCCGGGTGCCGCGATCCTTGTTGAACTCGTCCAGGTAGGGAAGCGTCTGGAAGTAGTTGGCGTCCAGCTGCTTCTGGTCGACCTGCAGGTTGGGCTGGACGTAGTCGTTGAACACCTTCACCTGCAGGGTGATCCCCTGCTTGGCCAGCAGCGGCTTGATCTGTTCCAGGATCTCGGCGTGCGGCACGGCGGTGGCCGCGACGGTCAGGGTTCCGCCGGCGCCGGCCGGCTTGTCGGCGGGCTTCGGTCCGCAGGCGGCCAGGGCCGCGGCGGCGGCGGCGAGGACGAGAAGGCGTCGGTCGATCTTGAGCATGGGGGGCTCCTCGGCGCTCAGCGCCGGCTGAAATGGATGACCAGGCGGTCGCCGACCATCTGGAGGACCTGGACCAGCGCCAGCAGCAGCACGACGGTGACGATCATCACGTCGGTCTGGAAGCGCTGGTAGCCGAAGCGGATGGCCAGGTCGCCGAGGCCGCCCGCCCCGACGGCGCCGGCCATGGCGGTGTAGGACACCAGGGCGATGGCGGTGACGGTGATCCCGGCGATGATCCCGGGCAGGGCCTCGGGCAGCAGGGCGCCGGTGACGATCTGGCGCGGCGTCGCCCCCATGGCCTGGCTGGCCTCGATGACGCCGCGGTCGACCTCGCGCAGGGCCGTCTCGACCAGGCGGGCGAAGAAGGGGGCGGCCCCGACGACCAGCGGCGGGATGGCGCCGACGACCCCCAGCGAGGTGCCGACCAGCGCCACGGTCACCGGGATCATCACGATCAGCAGGATGATGAAGGGCACCGAGCGCAGGATGTTGACCGCCAGCGACAGCACGGCGTTGACCGGCCGGTTCTCAAGCAGCTTGCCCGGCGCGGTCAGGAACAGGATCACGCCCAGCGGCAGGCCGAGCAGCACCGTCAGCAGCAGCGAGCCGCCGAGCATGGCCAGGGTGTCGAGCGTGGCCTGACCGATGTCGGTCCAGTCAATATTGTCGAAGCTCATGCCGTCACCTCGGCGACGGCGACGCCGGCGGCCTCCAGCCCGGCGCGCGCTTTCGCGGCGTCGCCTCCGGTTAGGGCGGCCGTGAGCTGGGCGTAGCGGACATCGCGGATGACGCCGGCCCGGCCCGAGAGAATGCGGTAGTCGACGCCGGTCTCGCGCGCGATCCGGCCTAGGACGGCGTCCTGGGCCGAGGCGCCGCGGAAGGTCAGGCGCAGCAGGGTCTCGCCGCGCGAATGGGCCACGGCGATGTCCTCGGCGGAGATGGGTTCGTCGTCGGCCAGCATGCGCCGGGTGGCGGGGTGGGTCGGGTGCAGCAGCACCTGTTCGACATCGCCGACTTCCACCGCGCGGCCGGCGTCGAGCACGGCGACCCGGTCGCAGACCCGGCGGATGACGTCCATCTCATGGGTGATGAGGACGACGGTCAGACCCATCTCGCGGTTGAGGTCGGCGATGAGGTCCAGGATCGAGGCCGTGGTCTCGGGGTCGAGCGCGCTGGTGGCTTCGTCGCACAGCAGGATGCCGGGCGAGGTCGCCAGCGCCCGGGCGATGCCGACCCGCTGCTTCTGGCCGCCGGAGAGTTGGGCGGGATACTTGCGGGCGTGGTCGGCGAGCCCGACGCGGGCCAGCAGCTCGGCGACCCGCGGCGCGATCTCGCCTGCCGACCGGCCGGCCAGCTTCAGCGGGAAGGCGATGTTCTCGGCCACCGTCTTCGAGGACAGCAGGTTGAAGTGCTGGAAGATCATCCCGATCCGCCGCCGAGCGGCGCGCAGCTCGGCCGGGGACATGGCGGTCAGGTCGCGCCCTTCGACCAGCACCTGGCCTCGGGTCGGCCGCTCCAGCAGGTTGATCAGGCGGATCAGGGTCGACTTGCCGGCGCCCGACGCTCCGATGACGCCGAAGATCTGGCCGGAGCCGACGTCCAGGTCGACGTCGGTCAGAGCGGCGCGCCCATCGTCGCCGCGCCCATAGATTTTCGTGACGTTCTTCAGCGCGATCATGCGGTCCGTCCGTCTGGTCGGGCATGGTTGGGCGTCGAAAGCGTCATTGTCGAGCGCGGAAAAGCCGAAAAGGGCCGCGCCAAAGACGCCGCCGGTGGACAGGAGGCGGCGATATGGCGGTTCGGGCGGCCGTTGGCACGCGACGTTTGTTGGTCAGGCTTAGAGGTTTTCTGATCGTCAGACGATCGTTCGGGAGCGCTCGCCGCCCGCGGCCGCCAGCGCCGCCACGCTGCGCAGGGCGGTTTCGAGCGTCGCCGCCTTTCCCGCGGCCCCGAGCGAGATGCGTACGCCATTGCGAGTCGGCTGGCCGACGGCGAAGGCGTCTGCCGTCACCAGGGCCAGGCCGCGCCGCCGAGCGAGCTCGCGCAGCGTCGCCGGATCGCGATCCGCGGGCAGGTCCAGCCAGACATGCAGGCTTTCCGCCATGCCGAACGCCGTCGGCAGGATGGCGCCGGCCAGAGCGCGGCGCGTCCGGGCGGCGGCGCGGACGCCCTCCAGGATCCGCTCGGCGACCCCCTCACGAATCCAATGGGTGGTCACGGCGGCTGTCAGAGGCGACGCCATAAGAACTGTGGCGCGCAGACCTTCCGCCAGGCGTTCGACCACCTCGCCGGCCGGAGCGGCCAGAAACGCCGTGCGCAATCCCGGCGTGAGGGTCTTGGAGACGGTGGCGATATGGATCGTGCGCTCCGGCGCCAGGGCGGCGAGCGCCGGCGGCGGCGCCTCCAGCAGCCGGCTGTAGGGATCGTCCTCGATGATCCAGGCGTCCGCGTGGTGAACGATCCGCGCGATCTCCCGCCGCCGGGCGAGACTCATCGTGACCGCGGTCGGGTTCTGCATCGTGGGCACGCAATAGACCGCCGCGGCGCCCTCGCTGAGTCGCCGGGCGAGGGCGTCGGGCTGGAAGCCCTCGTCGTCGACCGGGCAGGCGATCAGCTTCAGGCCGAGGCGCCGCGCGACGGCGATCAGACCCGGGTAGGTCAGGGGCTCGCAGATCACGCCGGCTCCCTGCTTCAGCAGGGTCGACAGCGTCACGGCCAGGGCGGTCTGCGCGCCGGGCGCCAGCAGCAGCCGGTCGGTGGCGATCTCGCCCAGAACAGGGGCCAGCCAGGTCGCGCCCGCCAGCCGCTGCGCCGTCGAGCCGGCGTCGGGGTGGTAAGCCATCAGGGTCGCGACGTCGGTCCGCTCCAGCACCGCCCGCGTCGTGTCGCGCAGCAGGTTCGCCAGCGACAGCCCTTCCGGCTGAGGCGGCAGGTTCATGGACAGATCGACCAGCCCGACCTCGTCCTCGGCGGAGCGGCCGCGGATGAAGGTGCCGCGGCCGACCGTTCCCTCGACCAGGCCGCGTGAGCGTGCGGCGCCGTAGGCGCGCGTCACGGTCGTGAAGTCCACGCCCAGCACAGCCGCGACCGTCCGTTGGGGCGGCAGGCGGTCGCCCGGGGTCAGTTCCCCGTCGCGAATGGCGGCCTCCAGGGCGGCGACCACGGCGAGGTAGATCGGGCCCTCGTCCCTCGACACCCGCTTCAGCCAGCGCAGGGAAGGATCATCGAGCGCCAAGGTTGCTTTCTCCGTACCGAATGCATACATTGTTGAGGCATTGTATGCACACAAAGAATGATTGTAGGCAAGCATGGCGATCGAACATTTCCACGACGAACCGACCAGCCTCGAGGTGGCGATGCGCAGCTGTTGCCCGCGCTGCGGCGAGGGCAAGCTGTTCAAGGGTTTCCTGACCCTGGCCGACCGGTGTGACCGTTGCGGGCTGGACCTCAGCTTCGCGGAGCCGGCCGACGGCCCGGCGTTCTTCGTGATGACCGGCATCGGCATCGTCGTGATCGCGTTGTTCGCCTGGATCGCCGTGGTCTGGCAGCCTCCGATCTGGTTCCACTTCGTGACCGTCTTCCCGGCGCTCATCCTTGGTTGTCTCGGGACCCTGCGGCCGGTGAAGGCCTGGCTGGTGGCCGAGCAGTACATCCACAAGGCCGAGGAAGGCCAATGGGCCAGCCTGGGCGGCCACGGTGAAGGCGGCTTCGGCCTGCGCGGCCGCGCCGCCGAGCCGTCGTCGGAGGACTAGGACGCTCTTGCCAGGGGCGGCGATGCGCGGTCAGGTCGGCTCATGTCGAACGTCCGCGCCTACCGCGCCGCCCTGGTTCACTTTTCGGACGATCCGCGGGCGGCGGGGCCGGAGGCCTGCATTCACCATCCCGACGGCCTGCTGCTGGTCGAGGACGGTCACGTCGCGGCTTGCGGCGACTGGCGGACGCTGTCGGCGACCCTGCCGGCCGATGTGCCCGTCGAGCATCTGCCGGGCCGGTTGCTGACGCCGGGGTTCGTCGACGCCCACGTCCATTTCCCCCAGACCGACATGATCGGCGCTCCCAGCGGCCAGCTGCTCGACTGGCTGGAGACGCGCACCTTCCCGACCGAGCGGGCGTTCGCCGATCTCGCCCACGCCCGCGACACGGCCAAAGCGTTCGTCGCCGAGCTGCTGCGCAACGGCACGACCACCGCCCTGGTTTTCGGCAGCGTTCACCGCGCGGCGACCGAGGCGCTGTTCGAGGCCGCCGACGGGCTCGACATGCGGCTGATCGCCGGCAAGTCGCTGATGGATCTCGGTCCTGAAGGCCTGAACGAGACGGTCGAGGCCGGCCGCGCGGACACCGAGGCCCTGATCCGCGACTGGAGCCGTCGAGGCCGTCTCGGCTACGCGGTGACGCCGCGCTACGCCCTGTCGTCGACACCGGCCCAGCTGGAGGACGCCGGCCGCATCTTGGCGCGACATGACCATGTCTGGATGCAGACCCACCTGGCCGAGAATCCCGGCGAGGTGCGGCTGGTCGGTCAGGCCTATCCGGATGCATGCGATTATCTCGACGTCTACGACCGCTTCGGCCTGGTCGGTCCACGCTCGGTGTTCGCCCACGCCGTCCACATGACCGATCGCAGCCTGCACCGCATGGCCAAGGCCGGCGCCGCGATCGCCCACTGTCCGACCTCGAACCTGTTCCTGGGCAGCGGCCTGTACGATCTCGCCCGCGTTGACGCTCATGGCGTGAGGACCGGGCTGGGCACCGATATCGGGGCGGGAACCAGCTTCTCGATCCTGTCGACGGCAGGGTGCGCCTGCCAGGTCGCCAAGCTGCGCGGCGGCGCGCTCGATCCGGTGCGGGCGCTCTATCTGGCCACCCTGGGCGGGGCGAGAACGCTGGGACTGAACGATCGGATCGGCAGTTTCCGGCCCGGCGCCGAGGCGGATTTCGTCGCGCTCGATCCGGGGGCGACGCCGCTTATGGCGCGCCGCACGGCGGGAGTTTCCGACCTCGCCGACCTGCTGTCGGCGTTGATGATCCTGGGGGACGACCGGGCCGTGGCGCGGACCTGGATCGCCGGCCGGGTCGCGCACGATCGTGGCTAACACCTTGTAACCCAACAGGGTTTACAGCCGTTCACGGCGTTTATTGAACATATCGCAAGAGCGGGGGCGGCATTCTTTCCCACGTCTAGGGGTAGGGCGTCGAGAACCGGCGCCCTTACGGGAAAGAACGATTCGATGCGGGTCGCCACCATCGCCAGTCTCGGCGCGTCGGCACTGCTCGGCGTCGGGGCGCTGTTCGTGGCCAAGATCTGGCTGCCCAGCACCCAGGCCGGGCCGAGCCAGGCCGCCGCCGCTGCGCCGTCGGTCAAGCTGTCGGCGATCGTCGCCGCCAAGGCCGCTCTGCCCTACGGACACAAGCTCGAGGCCAAGGACCTGACGCTGATCCACGTGCCGGCCGACGCCGTGCCCGAAGGCGCCTTCACCGAGGTCAAGCAGGTGGTGACGCTCGACAACGGCGGGCCTGTGACGCTGACTCCGCTGGCGGCGCGCGAACCGCTGCTGCCGGCCAAGCTCAGCGGCGCCGGCGCCAAGCCGTCGGTCGCCGCCGTCATCGCCGACGGCATGCGCGCCTACACCATCAAGGTCAACGACGTCGCCGGCGGCGGCGGCCATGTGCTGCCGGGCGATCGCGTCGATGTGCTGCTCACCCAGGAACTGGGCGACGGGGGAGGCTCGGTCGAGGGTTCGGGCGGCGGGCGCAAGCTCTTCGTCTCGTCCATCGTCATCCAGAACGTCCATGTCCTGGGCATGGACATGGTCGCCGACCCGGCCTCGACCGAGAAGTTTCCGCCCAAGACCGCGACTCTCGAGGTCACCGTGATGGACGCCGGCAAGCTGGCCGTGGCGGCGGAGGCAGGCACTCTGTCGCTCGCGCTGCGTCGGACCGGCGCCAGCGAGGTGGCCCAGGCTTCACCCGTGCGGCTCAACGGCGGCTGGGTCGGCGCGCCGCCCCCTCGGCCGGCCCCGGCGGCGGCGTCCGCCGAGGCCCCGCGTCGCGTCGCCGCGCCCGCGCCGAGCCAACCGGGCCGCGGACTGATCGTCACCCAGGGCGACCAGCGCGCCGTCGTCAATGTGCCCGCCGACCGGGCCGGATGGTGAACATGCGCATCGTCGCCCTGCTCTGCGCGGCCGCTGTCGCCGCGACCGCCCCGGCCGTCCAGGCTCAGAACTTCGTCTCCCAGAGCCTGATCGGCGAGATGGCGCCCAGCCGCGTGATCACGGTGCCGAAGGACAAGTCCGCGGCCTTCCGGCTGATGGCCGGCGCCGGCGAGATCGTCGTGGCCCAGCCGGACATCGCCAGCATCGTCGCCAATACGGACCGCAGCGTCTATGTCCGCGGCAAGACCCTGGGGACCACCAACGTCCTGGTCTACGATCGTAGCCATCGCCTGATCGAGGTGATCGACGTCCGCGTGGCCCAGGACCTGGAGTCGCTGCAGGCCGACCTGGCGTCCGCGCTGCCCGGCGAGCCGATCCGCGTCTCGGCCCTGGCCGGTGGCGTGATGCTGTCGGGCCAGGTCAGCACGACGTCCGTCGCGGCCCGCGCCAAGGCGATCGCCGAGCGCTACGCCCCCCAGGCGGTAAGTTCGGAGCTGACCGTCGAGGCCGCCCAGCAGGTCATGCTGGAGGTGCGGATCATCGAGGCCAGCCGGACGGCGCTGAAGGATTTCGGCGTCAACCTGGGGATGCAGAACAACTCCGGCATCGTGTTCGGCTCGGGCTCCGGCCTGGTCGGCGCCTCGACGCCGCAGGGCACGCTGGGCATCAAGACCAACATCGGCACGCTGTCGATCGAGGCCACGCTGCGAGCGCTCGAGGAGAAGGGCGTCATCCGCACCCTGGCCCGGCCGAACCTGGCCGCCATCTCCGGCGAGGAAGCCACCTTCCTGGCCGGGGGCGAGTTTCCCTATCCGATCCCCGCCGGCCAGGGCGACATCACCGTCGCCTACAAGCCCTTCGGGGTGACGCTGAAATTCACTCCGGTGGTTCAGGACAGCGGTCTGATCCGCCTGAAGGTCGCGCCGGAGGTCAGCCAGCTCGACAGCCGCGCTAACATCCGGCTGTCGGGCGTGGACGTCCCCAGCCTGCTGGTGCGGCGCGCCGGCACCACCGTCGAGCTGAAGGATGGCGAGAGCTTCGCCATCGCCGGCCTGTTCCAGCAGGACTACAGCAACACCGTGCGCCAGCTGCCCTGGGCGGGCGAGGTGCCGATCCTGGGGACGCTGTTCCGCTCGGCCCGCTGGCGCAAACAGGAGACCGAGCTGGTGATCCTGGTCACGCCGCGGCTGACCACCGCCGCTCAGAGCCGCCGCCTGGCGCCCGAGCCGCTGGGCAATACGCGCGAGCCGACCGCGATCGATCTGATCTTCCAGGGCATGGCGCTGGACCGGCCGATCAAGCCGTCGCCGGCCGATTCCTACGCCCCCGATCCCGCTGCGCCTTGAGGTTCCCGTCATGAGTTTCGCAGGACGCCGCATTCTGATCATCGGCGACGGGCTGGCCGAGATGGGCCGCCAGGCCTTCAGGGACGCCGTGATCGACACGGGCGGGATCGACCTCTTGCAGGGCCGCTGGGCCTTCGACGAGACGCCGCATCTGGTGGTGATCGACGCCGCCGGCGTGGCGCCGGAGGGACTCTCAGCCGCCGTGGCCGCCCTCGGGCAGGCGACCGCGCCGCCGCCGATCCTGCTGACCGGCGAGCATCTGCCGGCCGGGCTGGTGCGCAACCTGATGCGGCTGCCGCGGTCGGACGTGCTCGAAGCGCCGTTCAGCGCGCCGGATCTCGCCGTGGCCGCGGCCGGCCTGGCTCTGCCGCAGCCGGCGCCGGCGGCCCGTCCGACCTCCCGCTGCTGGATGGTGACGGGCGCCGTGGGCGGCGCGGGGGCGACCACCATCGCCATCGAGATCGCCAGCGCCCTGGCGGTCCGCCATCCAGGATCGCGCCGCGTCTGCCTGATCGACCTGAACCTCGTCGACGGCTCTGTCGCCGCCTACCTGGGGGCCTCTGCCAATATGATGCTGGGCAAGGCCTCCCAGGCGCCGGAGCGGATCGACCCGGCGGTCCTGGACGCCTTCGCCTCGTCGGCGCCGGGCGGCTTCGACCTGCTCGCCGCCGAGCGCGATCCAACCGCCTTCGACACGACCTCCGCCGACGCCGTCCTGCGCATCCTGGAAGTGGCCTGCCAGGTCTATGACGTCGTCGTGGTCGATCTGCCGCGCCATCGCCGGGCCTGGACGCTGGAGGCGATCAGCGGCGCCGATGAGCTGCTGGTGGTGTCCGAACTGACCGTGCCGGCGCTGCTCGCCGCCCGGTCACTGGCCGCCGAGATCGAGACCGACCTGCCCGACGGGCCGCCGCCGCAGGTGGTGCTGAACCGCCTGGCCAAGCGGGTCTTCGGTCCGGCGCCGTCGATGGGCGAAGCCGAGAAGGCGCTGCAGCGCAAGGCCGCCGGCGGGGTCACCTCGGACTGGGAAGCCGCCGCCGCCTCGGCCAATCTGGGCGGCCCGATCAGCCAGCACCGGCCCAAGTCCCGTATCGTCAAGGATGTCGGCGACCTGGTCGACCGGCTTCTGGTCGCGCCTGCCCGCCACGGAAGGGCCGCCTGATGAGCCGGTTCTCGCTTCGACGCGCGACGGTTCCGCCGCCGCCGGTCGCCGAGGCGCCCGAGGCGGCGTCGATCGTGATCGTCGAGACCCCGCCGCCGGCGCCGCAGAACGCCCTGACCGACGAACTGCTCGACATGCGCCTGCGTCTGCACGGCAAGCTGATCGAGGAGATCGACCTGTCCAAGCTCGGCGAGCTGGACGAGAGCGAGATGCGCCGCCAGGTCCGCAAGCTGGTCGGCGACTTCGCGCGCGATGGCCGTCTGGGCCTGTCGGGCGGTGAAATGGATCAGCTCGGCGCCGAGATATTCGACGAGATGGTCGGCCTGGGGCCGATCGAGCCGCTGCTGAAGGACGAGTCGATCAACGACATCCTGATCAACGGTCCGTTCCAGGTGTACGTCGAGCGGCGCGGCGAGCTGGAGCTGACTCCGATCCGCTTCCGCGACAACGACCACCTGCTGCGGATCGTCAATCGCATCGTCGCCGCCGTCGGCCGCCGCATTGACGAAAGCCAGCCGATGGTCGACGCCCGCCTGGCCGACGGCAGCCGGGTCAACGCCGCCATCGCGCCGATCGCCATCGACGGCGCCTGCGTCTCGATCCGGAAGTTCTCCAAGAAGCCGCTCAGCCTCGAACGGCTGGTCGGGGTCGGGGCGATGCCGACCTGCGTGGCGGAATTCCTGCACGGGGCGATCCGCAGCCGGGTATCGACCGTGATCAGCGGCGGCACGGGCTCGGGCAAGACCACGCTGCTCAACGCCCTGTCGGCCGCCATCAGCCACGGCGAACGCCTGATCACCATCGAGGACGCCGCCGAGCTGCAGCTGCAGCAGCCGCATGTCGTGCGGATGGAGACCCGTCCGCCGAACATTGAGGGCAAGGGAGAGATCCGGCAGCGCGAGCTGGTCAAGAACGCCCTCCGCATGCGTCCCGACCGCGTCATCCTGGGGGAGGTGCGCTCGGAAGAGGCTTTCGACATGCTCCAGGCCATGAACACCGGCCACGAGGGCTCGATGGCCACCATCCACGCCAACAATCCGCGCGAGGCCATCACCCGCCTGGAGCAGATGGTGGCGATGGGCGGCATGAACCTCTCGAACGAGGCCGTGCGCGGCCAGATCGCCGCCGCCGTCGGCATGGTGGTGCAGGTGATGCGCCTGTCGGACGGCAAGCGGAAGGTGATGAACGTCACCGAGATCACCGGCATGGAAGGCCATGTCGTGCAGATGCAGGACATCTTCGTGTTCAACCGCACCCGGACGGATCCGGACGGCACGGTGCATGGCGAGTTCCGCGCCACGGGGCTGCGACCGCGATGTCTGGATGAGATGCAGCGTCGCGGCATTCAGTACGACACCGCCAACTTCGACCCGCAGCGGGCGCTCTGATGCCGGATTTCGATCCGCGGTGGGTCTTCCTGGTGCTGGTCTTCGCGGCGGTGATGACCGCGGCCCAGGCGCTGCTCGGGCTGGTCCGCACCGCCGGGACGCGGCGCAAGGTCAACAAGCGGTTGGCCGTCGTCGAACGGACCGGCTCGCTGGCCGAACTGGTGCTGGAGTTGCGCAAGCAGCGCGGCCTGAGCGAGTCCGGCGACAGCCGCATCATGATGCGCTGGCTGTCCGACATGGTCGCGCGATCGGGCGTGCCGTACCAGCCTCGGCGCTGGGCCCTGTACGTCATCGGCCTGGCGGCGACGGTGTTCCTGCTGCTGTTCGTCTGGACGCGCAGCCCGCTGATCGCCCTGGCCGTGGCGCCGGCCGTCTCGATCGCCCTGCCGCTGGCCTTCCTGCACTTCAAGGCCGAGGCGCGGGCCAAGGCGATCGCGACCCAGCTGCCGAACGCGCTGGAGATCATCGTGCGCAGTCTCGAGGCCGGGCATCCGGTGCCGACGGCCGTCGCCCTGGTCGGGCGCGAGATGCCCGACCCGCTGGGATCGGAGTTCGGCATGGCGGCGGACGAGATCGCCTACGGCGCGACGCTGGAGCAGGCCGTGGGGCGCATCGCCGACCGCTGCCGCCATCCGGACGTCGACCTGTTCGCGGCCACCATCCGGCTGCAGGAGAGGTCCGGCGGCAACCTGACCGGCCTGCTGAAGATGAACGCCAAGGCCGTGCGCGAGCGGGCCAAGATGCGGATGAAGATCAAGGCGGCGTCGAGCGAGGGGCGAGCCTCGGCGATGATCCTGACCGGCGCGCCGTTCGGCGTCCTGGGCATCCTGACCGTCTCCGCCCCCCACTTCTACGGCGCCGTCATCCACGCGACTCCCGTGAAGATCGGCTTGGTCGTCCTGGGCGTCTGGATGTTCATCGGCAACCTGGTCATGCGGCGCATGATCGACATGCGGATCTGAAGCCATGGACGCTGTTCAGCTGCAGACTCTGCTGACCTGGGCCGCCGCGGGCCTGATCGCGGTGGGGCTGGGCGGGGGCCTGTTCCTGGCCCTGCGCGAGGCCAGGCTGACGGCGCGACGGCGCGCCCGGCTCGCCGGCCAGGCCGTCGTTGTTTCCGGCGCCGGCGCGCCGAGCGCGGCGGTGAGCGGCGTGATGAGCGGCGTGAAGCGGCTGGGCGACCGGATGGCGATCCAGGACCCGGCGCAGATCTCGACCATTCGCCAGCGCATGGTGCAGGCCGGCTGGTACAGCCGCGAGGCCGTGGCCATCTACCTGGGCGCCAAGGCCGTGGCCCTGTTCGCGGCGACGGTGGCCACCGTCCTGGTGCTGCCCCTGGTGGTGGGCAAGGGCGCGGGGATGATCGCCCTGCTGCCCGCGGCCGGTTTTGCGCTCGCGGCCATCCTGGGGCCGGACCAGGTGGTGAAGGCCAAGCGGCGCAAGCTCGAGCTCGAATACATGGAGGGCTTCCCGGACCTGCTCGACCTGCTGGTCGCGTCGGTGGAGGCCGGCCTGTCGCTGGACGCCGCCGTCAATCGCGTGACCGACGAGCTGGTCCGCCGCTATCCGCACCTGGCCGAGCATCTGAAGTTCCTGACGCTGGAGCTGCGCGCCGGCCGGGCCCGCAAGGACGCCTGGGCCTCGTTCGCCGAGCGCCTGGGGATCGAGGAGGCCCGCTCGCTGGCCACCATGCTGCGTCAGGCGGAAGAGATGGGCACCAGCCTGGGCGAGACCCTGGCGGTCTTCTCCGACGACATGCGCGCCAAGCGCATGCTGCGCGCGGAGGAGAAGGCCATGGCCCTGCCGGCCAAGCTGATGGTGCCGCTGATCCTGTTCATCTTCCCCTGTCTGATGGGGGTGCTGATGCTTCCCGCGGCGTATCGGATCAGCCAGACGCTGATGAAGTGACGCGCTAGTTCCGCGTCACGATCGGCCGGCCTGCGCGCCAGCTCTTGTGCAGCAAGGCGCCGCCCAGCCAGTAGCAGAGCTCCGCCGGGCGCTCGATGTCCCAAACCGCGATATCGGCCAGCTTCCCGACCTCCAGCGTCCCGGTCTCGGCGGCCAGGCCCAGGGCCTTGGCGGCGTTGCGGGTGGCGCCGGCGATGGCCTCCTCCGGGGTCAGCTTGAACTGGACGCAGGCCAGGTGCATCGCGGCGCGCAGCGACAGCAGCGGCGAGGTGCCGGGGTTGCAGTCGCTGGCCACCGCCATGTCCGCCCCGGCCGCGCGCAGGGCTTCGACCGGAGGCTTCTGGGTCTCGGCCAGGGCGACGAAGGCTCCCGGCAGCAGCACCGCGACGGTTCCCGCCTTGGCCAGGGCCTCGACACCGGCCTGGCCGGTGTATTCCAGATGGTCGGCCGACAGCGCCCCGTGCTTCGCCGCCAACGCCGCGCCGCCGCCGTCGGTCAGTTGGTCGGCGTGCAGCCGCACCGGCAGGCCCAGGGCCTTGGCCTTGTCGAACAGACGCGAGACCTCGTCGGGCGTGAAGGCGATGCCCTCCAGATAGGCGTCGACGATGTCGGCCAGGCCCTCCGCCGCCGCGCGGGGCAGGACCTCGTCGATCATCTGCGAGACATAGGCGTCGCGGTCCTGATCCTTGGGCACGGCGTGCAGGCCCAGGAAGCTGGTCACCACCCGCACGTCGCCGTCCAGGTAGCGGGCGGCGCGCAGCATCTTCAGCTCGGCTTCGGGGTCCAGGCCGTAGCCGGACTTGATCTCGATCGTGGTCACGCCCTCGGCGACGAAGTTGGCCAGGCGACGGCGGCCGCGCCGGATCAGCTCGGCTTCGTCGGCGGCGCGGGTGGCGGCCACGGAGGAGCGGATTCCGCCGCCCGCCTTGGCGATCTCCTCGTAGGTCGTGCCGCCCAGCCGGGCCTCGAACTCGCCGATGCGGTCGCCGCCGAACACCAGGTGGGTGTGGCAGTCGACGAGGCCGGGCGTGATCCAGCGGCCGTCCAGGCGGGCGGTGTTGATCGGCGAAAACTCGGGCAGGTCGGCGCGCGGGCCGATCCAGACGATGCGGCCGCCGTCGATCGCCACCGCGGCGTCCTCGATCGCGCCGTAGGGCTCGCCGCCAGCGACCATGGTCGCGGCGCGGCAGTCGGTGAGAAGAAGATCGATCCGCTGCATATCGCTGTCTTGCCATCCCTGCCGGTTCGTGGATAGGGTGCACCTGTCTAGACAGGATTAGACAACTTGGCCAATCATCTTCATCTGAACCGAGCGAGATTGCCCCAGGGCTGGGCGGACAATGTCCGTCTGACCGTCGAGGGCGGCGTGATCACGGCGATCGAAACCGGCGTCCCGCAGGGCGACGCCGAGCGAATCGCCGGCGCCGTCGTTCCCGCCGTCACCAACCTGCACAGCCACGCCTTCCAGCGGGCCATGGCTGGCCTGGCCGAGCGGGCCAAGGCCGGCGTCGAGGACTTCTGGGCCTGGCGCGAGGCGATGTACCGCTTCCTCGACCGCATCACGCCCGAGCAGATGGAGGCCATCGCCGCCATGCTCTACGCGGAGCTGGCCGAGGGCGGCTACAGCGGCATCGTCGAGTTCCACTACCTGCACAACGACCCGACGGGGCAGGCCTACGCCGACCCGGCCGAGACCGCTCACGCGCACCGCCGGGCGGCGGAGGCGGCGGGCTTCGGCCTGACCCTGGCCCCGGTGCTCTACAGCCACAGCAGCTTCGGCGGCCTGCCGCCCAAGCCGGGCCAGCGCCGCTTCATCAAGACCACCGACCAGTTCCTGCGCCTGCTGGAGCTGAGCAAGGCCGAGGCCTTCGCCTTCCACAGCCTGCGCGCCGTGACGCCGGAGCAGATCCGCGACGTCCTGGCGGCGGTCGACCCGGTCCTGCCGATCCACATCCACGCCGCGGAACAGACCGGCGAGGTCGACGACTGCCTGGCCTGGTCCGGCGCGCGGCCGGTGGAATGGCTGCTGGCCAACGCGCCGATGTCCAGCCGCTGGACCCTGGTCCACGCCACCCACATGACCGACGCCGAGGCCTCGGGTCTGGCGCGCGCCGGCTCGACCGTGGCGCTGTGCCCGTCGACGGAAGGCAATCTGGGCGACGGCTTCTTCAACGCCGACGCCTTCCTGGGCGCGGGCGGGCGCTTCGGCATCGGCTCGGACAGCCACGTCACGACCAACGTCGCCGAGGAGCTGCGCTGGTTCGAGTACGGCCGCCGGCTGCAGCTGCGCAAGCGGACCCTCAGCGGCGGGACTGGCGAACACGTCGGCGCCGGCCTGTGGTTGTCGGCGGCGCGGGCCGGGGCCAATCCGACCGGCTTGAAGACCGGCGAGATCGCCGTGGGGGCCCGCTGCGACCTGGTCGTGCTGGACGAGAGCCATCCGACCCTGGTCGAGCGGCCGGGCGACCTGATCCTCGACAGCCTGGTGTTCAGCGGTTCGGGCGGGATCGACCAGGTCTGGTCGGGCGGCAGGCGCATCGTCGAGGGCGGCCGTCACATCGCCCGCGAGGCCATCGCCGCCCGCTATCGCCAGGCCGTCCGGGAGCTGTCGGAATGACCGCCGCCCAGCCGGTCTGGGCCCGGGTGAAGCGGCACGTCCTGAGCAACATCCGCACCGGCCGCTGGCGCGCCGGCGACCGCATCGCCTCGGAGCACGAGCTGGTGCGCGAGCTGGGCGTCGCCCGCATGACCATCCGCCGGGCTCTGGACGAGCTGACCCGCGAGGGGCTGATCGTGCGCAAGGCCGGCGTCGGCGCCTTCGTGGCCGGCGAGCCCCTGGCCGAAAGCCACCCGCTGGAGATCCGCGACATCGCCGCCGAGGTCGCCGCTCGCGGCCGCGCCTGGCGCGCCGAGGTGGTGGCCCTGGAAGCCGCCGTGCTCGACGCCGAGATGGCCGAACGCTTCGGCATGGCCGCCGGCGCGACCGTGTTCCGGTCTGAGATCATCCACTTCGAGGACGCCGCGCCGATCCAGTTGGAGCGACGGTGGGTCAACCCGGCCATCGCCCCCGACTATCTGACGCAGGATTTCTCGTCCGGCACGCCCGCCGCCCACCTGCTCGCCGCCGCGCCCATCGAGGCCGGCGAGCAGATCGTGCGGGCCGAGGCCGCCGACGCCCGCACCGCGGGACTGCTGCGCATACCCGCCGACGCGCCGGTCCTGACCGTCGCCCGCAGAACCTGGAGCCGGGGGCAGGTCGCCTCCGCCGCCCGCCTGATCCATCCCGGCCACGCCTTCCAGCTGGCCGGCCGCTTCGGAGATCTCCCTTGAGCACGACCAACAGCCGCATCGTTCGAGCCGATCGCGGGACCGAACGCACCGCCAAGTCCTGGCTGACCGAAGCGGCGCTCCGTATGCTGATGAATAATCTGGATCCCGACGTGGCCGAGCGGCCCGAGGACCTGGTCGTCTACGGCGGCATCGGCAAGGCGGCCCGCGACTGGGCCAGCTTCGACCGCATCGTCGAGGTGCTGAAGCGGCTCGAGGACGACCAGACGCTGCTGGTCCAGTCGGGCAAGCCGGTCGGCGTCTTCCCGACCCATCCGGACGCCCCGCGCGTGCTCATCGCCAACTCCAATCTGGTCCCCAAGTGGGCGACCTGGGAGCATTTCCACGAACTGGATAAGAAGGGCCTGGCCATGTACGGCCAGATGACCGCCGGCAGCTGGATCTACATCGGCAGCCAGGGGATCGTCCAAGGCACCTACGAGACCTTCGCCGAGGCCGGCCGCCAGCACTACGGCGGCGACCTCGCCGGTCGCTGGATCCTGACCGGCGGCCTGGGCGGCATGGGCGGCGCCCAGCCGCTGGCCGCGACCATGGCCGGCGCGTCGATGCTGGCCGTCGAATGCCAGCGCCGCTGCATCGAGCGCCGCCTGGAGACCCGGTATCTCGACGAGGCGACCGAGGACCTGGACGACGCCCTGGCCCGTCTGGACCGCGCCAAGGCCGAAGGCCGCGCCGTCTCGATCGGCCTGCTGGGCAACGCCGCCGAGATCTTCCCCGAACTGGTCCGCCGCGGCGTCCGCCCGGACATCGTCACCGACCAGACCAGCGCCCACGACACCTTCAACGGCTACCTGCCCAAGGGTTGGACCGTCGAGCAGTGGGAGACCGCCCGCGCCGCCGACCCGGCCTCGGTGGACCGCGCCGCCCGCGCCTCGATCGTCGAGCACGTGCAGGCGATGCTGGACTTCCATGCGATGGGGGTTCCCACCGTCGACTACGGCAACAACATCCGCCAGGTCGCCCTGGACGAGGGGCTGAAGGACGCTTTCGCCTTCCCGGGCTTCGTGCCGGCCTACATCCGCCCGCTGTTCTGCAAGGGCGTCGGCCCGTTCCGCTGGGCCGCCCTCTCGGGTGATCCGGAGGACATCTACAAGACCGACCAGGCGATGAAGGAGCTGTTCCCCGAGAACAAGCACCTGCACCGCTGGCTGGACATGGCCAAGGAGCGGATCGCGTTCCAGGGCCTGCCCGCGCGGATCTGCTGGATTGGCCTGGGCGATCGCCATCGCGCGGGCCTGAAGTTCAACGAGATGGTCGCCAGCGGCGAGCTGAAGGCCCCGGTCGTGATCGGCCGCGACCACCTGGACAGCGGCTCGGTCGCCAGCCCCAACCGCGAGACCGAGGCCATGCAGGACGGCTCGGACGCGGTGTCAGACTGGCCGCTGCTGAACGCCCTGCTCAACACCGCCGGCGGCGCCACCTGGGTGTCGCTGCACCACGGCGGCGGGGTCGGCATGGGCTACAGCCAGCACTCGGGCGTGGTCATCGTGGCCGACGGCACGCCGGAGGCCGCCAAGCGGCTCGGCCGCGTCCTGTGGAACGACCCCGGCACCGGCGTGATGCGCCATGCCGACGCCGGCTACGACATCGCGGTCGACCACGCCCGCGAGCAGGGCCTCGACCTGCCCAGCCTGCCCGAAACCCAGAAGGGGGCCCGCTGATGCGCACCGTCCTCCTCGGCGAACCCAATCTGGTCCTGCAGGACATCGAGGCGGCCCTGGCCGGTCCGGTGTCCGTGAAGATCGCCGCCGCGGCTGAGAAGGCCATCGCCGACTCCGCCGCCACCATCGAGGCCATCCTGGCCGACGGCCGTACGGTCTATGGGGTCAACACCGGCTTCGGCCTGTTGGCCAAGCAAACCATTCGCCCTGAGCAGCTGGCCGAGCTGCAGCGCAACCTGATCCTGTCGCACAGCTGCGGCGTCGGCGCGCCGCTGCCCGACGACGCCGTGCGGCTGATCCTGATGCTCAAGATCGCCGGCCTGTCGCGCGGCTTCTCCGGCGTGCGGCCGCAGCTGATCGACATGCTGATCCGCCTCCTCGAGACCGATATCCTGCCGGTCATTCCGGAAAAGGGATCGGTCGGCGCCTCGGGCGACCTTGCGCCGCTGGCGCACATGTCCGCCGCCCTGCTCGGCGTCGGCCAGATGCGGGCGGGCGGCGAGGTCATCTCCGCCGAGGAAGGCCTGCGCCGCGCCGGCCTCGAGCCGATCGAGCTGCGCGCCAAGGAAGGCCTGGCTCTGATCAACGGCACCCAGGCCTCGACGGCCCTGGCGCTGAAGGGCCTGGTCCTGGCCCGCCGGGTGTTCGCCGCGGCCCTGGTGGCGGGCGGCCTCAGCGTCGACGCCGCCGCCGGCAGCGACACGCCGTTCGATCCGCGCATCCACGCCGCCCGCGGCCAGCCGGGCCAGATCGCCGTGGCGGCCATGCTGCGCACCCTGATCGCCGGCAGCGGCATCCGTGACAGCCATATCGGCTGCGACCGGGTGCAGGATCCCTACAGCCTGCGCTGCCAGCCCCAGGTCATGGGCGCCGCCCTCGACCTGCTGGAGAACGCGGCTCGGACCCTGCTGATCGAGGCGGGCGCGGTGACCGACAACCCTCTGGTCTTCCCGGAAACGGAAGAAGCGCTGTCGGGCGGCAACTTCCACGCCGAGCCGGTGGCCTTCGCCGCCGACACCATCGCCCTGGCCATCTCCGAGATCGGCGCGCTCAGCGAGCGCCGCATCGCCCTGCTGGTCGATCCGGTGATGAGCGGCCTGCCGGCTTTCCTGGTCGCCGAGCCGGGGGTGAACTCGGGCTTCATGATCGCTCAGGTCACCGCCGCGGCCCTGGCGTCGGAGAACAAGGGCCTCAGCCACCCGTCCAGCACCGACAGCCTGCCGACCAGCGCCAACCAGGAAGACCACGTCTCCATGGCGACCTACGCCGGCCGCCGTCTGACCCAGATGGCCGAGAACAGCGCCGCCATCGTCGCGGTGGAGTTGCTGTCGGCCGCCCAGGGCGTCGACTTCCGCCGTCCGCTGCGTTCGTCGGCGACGCTGGAGAAGGCCCACGCCCTGATCCGCACCGCCGCCGCCAGCTACGACCGCGACCGCTACTTCGCCCCCGACATCGCCGCGGTGACGAAGCTGGTGCTCGACGGCGCTTTCGAGGGCATGCTGCAGCACTGAGGCCTTGCGTGGTTCGAGCCCCCGGATCAAGTCCGGGGTCGGTTGAAGCTCGCTCCTCACCATGACGCATTCACGGAGATCGTCATCCTGAGGAGCGATCCCTCAGGATCGCGTCTCGAAGGACGCATTGAATGACCGACGTCTATGCTGCCCGGGGCGACAGCCCGCTGATCGTCAGCTTCCCCCACGTGGGAACCGATGTTCCCGACGAGATCGCTGCGCGGATGACGCCGGCCGCCCTGCGGCTGGACGACACCGACTTCGAGCAGCCGACCCTCTACGACTTCGTGGAGGAGCTGGGCGCGTCGACGGTGCGGGCGCGGTGGTCGCGGCTGGTGGTCGACGTCAACCGACCGCCGGACAACAAGCCGCTGTACCCGGGCCAGTGGGGCGCTGGTCTGGTCCCCTTCGAGACCTTCCACGGCGAACCCGTCTATCTGGGCGCGACGCCCGACGACGCCGAGGTCAAAGTCCGGCGTGACCGCTACTGGCGGCCCTATCACGACGCCCTGCGCGCCGCAGTCGACGCCGCCGTGGCGCGGCACGGCTTCGCTCTGCTGTGGGACGCCCATTCGATCGACGCGGTCGTGCCGAAGCTGTTCGAGGGGACGCTGCCGGACCTGAACATGGGCACCGTGGACGGCGCAGCCTGCGGGATGGAAGCCCGCCAGGCGGCTTTCGGCGTGATGCGCGCCAGCGGCTTCAACGCGGTGCTCGACGGCCGCTTCAAGGGCGGGTTCATCACCCGGAACTACGGCGCGCCGGCCCAGGGCGTGCACGCCATCCAGATGGAGCTGGCCAAGACCACCCATCTGGACGAGGCGACGCGGACGATCGATCCGGCCCGCGCCGCGCGCCTGCGTCCGGTCCTCGAGAGCGCCATGGAGGCGGCGCTCGACGCCCTCGGGGACCTTCTGGACGACTAGGACTTGGCCAGGTTGCTCTTGGTCCGGCCGTAGGCCAGGTAGACCAGCAGGCCGATGGCGTTCCAGATCAGGAAGAACAGCCAGGTTTTGCTGGGCAGGCCCGCGAATAGGTAGAGGCAGCCCAGGATCGCGAACGGGCCGGTGATGAACCACAGCGGGGTCTTGAACCGCCGCGGTCGGGCCGGCTCCTTGCGCCGCAGGATCATCATCGACAGGGCCGTGGCGATGAAGGCCGCCAGCGTGCCGGCGTTGGCCAGCGACACGATTTCTCCCAGCGGCAGCAGGCCGCCGAGGATCGAGGCGATCAGGCCGGTGAACAGGGTGACCAGCACCGGCGTGCCGGTCTTGGCGTTCACGCGGGACAGCGCCTTGGGCAGCAGGCCGTCGCGGGCCATGGCGAAGAACACCCGGGTCTGGCCGAACATGAACACCATGATCACCGTGGGCATGGCGATCACCGCGGCCAGGCCGATCAGCTGCGCGGCGGTGGGATGGCCGAGTTCGCGGATGATGTGGGCCAGGGGCTCGGGGCTCTTGGCGAAGTCCGCGGGCAGCATGGCGCCGATCGCGGCGGCGGCGACGCCCATGTAGATCAGCGTGCACAGCACCATCGAGCCGACGATGCCGATGGTCAGGTCGCGAGCCGGATTCTTGGTCTCCTCCGAGGCGGTGGAGATGGCGTCGAAGCCGTAGAAGGCGAAGAAGATGATCGCCGCGGCGGCCATCACCCCCATCTTCACGCCGTCGACCTCATGCGGCCAGAAACCGTGCGGCATGAAGGGCGTGAAATGAGCGCCGTTGAAGGCGGGCAGGGCCAGGGCGATGAAGCCGGCCAGGGCGATCAGCTTGACGATGACCAGCACGAAGTTGACCCGCGCGCTCTCGCGCGTGCCCAGGGCCAGCAGGCCGGCGACGATCATGGCGATGAACACCGCGGGCAGGTTGATGATCCCGCCGGCGTGCGGCCCGGCCATCAGCGCCTTGGGCGCGTCGGGCCAGTACTGCAGGATCAGGCCGGAAGCGTAGCCGGCCCAGCCGACCGCCACGGCGGCGCAGACGACCGTGTACTCGAGGATCAGGCTCCAGCCGACCACCCAGGCGGTGGTCTCGCCCATGACGGCGTAGCTGTAGGTGTAGGCGCTACCCGCGCGGGGCATCAGGGTGGCCATCTCGGCGTAGCAGAGGGCGGCGGCGGCGCAGACGGCGCCGGCGATCAGGAAGGCCAGCATCGCGCCTGGGCCCGCCAGGCCCGCGGCTTCGCCGGTCAGGGTGTAGATGCCGGTGCCGACGATGGCGCCGACGCCCAGGGCGACCAGGTGCGGCCAGCCCAGGGTCGCGCGCAGGCCGGAGCCGGCGGTGTGGCCGACGTCGCCGTCGATGGCGGTGCGGCGGGTGAGGAAACTCATCTATGGCCCCCATTGAACAATGGGGGACCTTGCTCCCAACCGGGCGACCTCGCCAAGTCTTTCGTTTGCCGCAGCGTCAGGCCGGGGTCAGACCCCCGCGCCCTCCCACTCCCCGGCGCCGTGCTGGGCCGGGCCGCGGCCGCTGATCTGGTGATAGAGGGTCTTCACCGTGCGGCTGCCGGTGGTCTCGAACATCCAGGGGAAGACGCCGTGCAGCACGGAGCATACGCCCGCGACGATCAACTTGCCGCCGAATCGGGTGGCGACGCCGAAATGCTCGCCATAGGTCTCGCCGACCGAGTTGGGGTGCTGGGTGAACGGGTTCATGACGCCTCCGAAATCACGGGAGGCTTCAACACATGACCCGCGCCGGGCGCCGGGTCAACGGCCCGGGCGGGACTATTCCGGCCAGATGTCGGTGACGCCGCCCTTCCGGTTCAGCATGTGCGTCGCGCGCTTGATCACCGCCAGCAGCCGCTCGACCCGTTCGTCGCGGTCATAGGTGACGTTGGCGCGGGCCATGCCCTCGAGCATGAAGCGGGCGAGGTCGCGGCTGGCCTGGAAGCGAGGGCCGGCGCCGGCGTGCAGCATCTTCAGGAAATGATCGCCGATCTGGGCCCGATCGAACTCGGCCTGGGCCGGCGCCAGCAGGTCGCGGATCATCGGGTCGGTGCGGGCGGCGGCCTCCAGCTCGGCGAAGGCGACGAACGGATCGCGATGCAGCAGTTCCCAGTAGCTCTCGATGGCGTGTTCGGTGACGTCGCCGCCGGTGGGCAGACTCTCGGTCGCGCTGCGGAACAGCGCCGCGCGCTGCGCCTGGATGTAGCCGATCGTCGCCTCGAGCAGGCTCTCGCGCGTCGGGAAATGGTAGAGCATCGCCCCGCGGGTGATCCCAGCCGCCTCGGCCACGGCGGCGTTGGTGGTCGCCGCATAGCCCTGATGGGCGATCACGCGGACGGCTTCGTCCAGAATCCGGGCGCGGGTGCGGCGGGACTTGGGGGTATCACGCGAGGCGGACAGAGCTACGGACATCAGGCAGTGATCTAGGGGTTGCGATGTTGCGCCGCAACAGACGCGGACGCACCTTCATGAGAGTGACATGCAATCAGCCTAGCTCCCGGCTGATCGGCGCCTGCCGGGGGAGCGACGATGACCGCCGACGCCCAGATATTGAGCTGCCGCGCCGTTTTCATCAGCGACGTGCATCTGGGCACGCGCGGATGTCAGGCGGACATGCTGCTCGACTTCATCAAACACATGGAATGCGAGCAGCTCTATCTGGTCGGCGATATCATCGACGGCTGGAAGCTGAAGGGCGGCTGGCACTGGCCTCAGAGCCACAACGACGTCGTCCAGAAGATCCTGCGCCTCGCCCGCAAGGGCGTTCAGGTGACCTATGTCCCGGGCAACCACGACGACCGCGCGCGTGACTTCTGCGGCGTGCATTTCGGCGGCGTGGTCGTGGCCCGCGACTGCATCCACCAGACCGCCGACGGCCGCCGGTTCCTGGTGGTGCACGGCGACGAGTTCGACGGCATCGTCCAGCACGCGCGCTGGCTCGCCTTCCTCGGCGATTGGTCCTATAGAACCCTCCTGATGCTGAACACCCTGGTGGCCCGCGCGCGCCGCCGCATGGGGCTCGGCTACTGGAGTTTCTCGGCCTATCTGAAGGTCAAGGTGAAGAACGCCCTGCAGTTCATAGAGAACTTCGAAAAGGCCGTGACCGACGAGGCGCGTCGGCGCGGCGTGGATGGAGTCATTTGCGGCCATATCCACAAGGCCGAGATGCGCGACATGGACGGCATCCTGTACGTCAACGACGGCGACTGGGTCGAAAGCTGCACCGCCCTGGTCGAGCATCACGACGGACGCCTGGAAATTATCGAGTGGGCCGGACGACGTTCCTGGTCCAACATTCCGCAGGCGATTCCCGCCGCCTTGCCGGAGCCTGCCGCCGCCTGATGCGTATTCTGTTGGCCACCGATGCCTGGGAGCCCCAGGTCAACGGCGTTGTCCGTACGCTCACGCGCGTCGTCGACGAGATGCGCGCCATGGGCCATCAGGTCGAGATCATCAGCCCCGATCAGTTCCCGACGGTGCCGCTGCCGACCTATTCGGAGATCAAGCTGGCGGTCGGCGCCTACGAGCCCGTGCAGGAGAAGTTCAAGTCGTTCGAGCCCGAGGCGATCCACATCGCCACCGAGGGACCGGTCGGCCTGGCGGCGCGGCGCGTCTGCATGGAATGGAAGCTGCCGTTCACGACCAGCTACCACACACGTTTTCCCGAGTACGTCTCGGCCCGCCTGCCTGTGCCCCTGGCGGCCGGCTACGCCTACATGAAGTGGTTCCACAAACCGTCCGGCAGGATGATGGTGGCCACGGAGACGATGCGCGAAGAGCTGGAGCGTCACGGCTTCCGCAACATCTCCGCCTGGTCGCGCGGCGTGGACACCGAGATGTTCCATCCGCGTCGTCCGGATGAGACCGACGTCTTCGCCCATCTGCCCAGGCCGATCTTCCTGAACGTCGGGCGGGTCGCCGTGGAGAAGAACATCGAGGCCTTCGCCTGCCTCGACCTGCCCGGCACCAAGGTGGTGGTCGGCGACGGGCCGCAGAAGGCCGAGCTGGAAGCGAAATACCCGGACGTCGTCTTCACCGGCGCCAAGTTCGGCGAGGAGCTGGCCGCGCACTTCAACAGCGCCGACGTCTTCGTCTTCCCTTCGCTGACCGACACCTTCGGCCTGGTGATCCTGGAGGCCATGGCCACGGGCTCGCCGGTGGCCGGCTTCAACGCCCCGGGACCGGCCGACATCGTGCCGGGCTCGGGCGCGGGCGTGCTGGCGCCGGGCCGCACCGACGGGCTGCGGGAGGCCTGCATCGCTTGCCTCGACCTCGACCGCAAGCAGGTGCGCCGCTTCGCCGAGACCTTCAGCTGGCGCGCCTGCGCCGAGCAGTTCGTGAAGAACCTCGAGCCCTATCCGGAGCCTGAGAAGACGCGTTTCTGGCGCCGTCTGCGCCGTCTGGCGCGGCTTCGTCGCCGGCGCGAGGCGGCCTAGGCGGCAGGGGGACACGCGCCGCGTCCGCGGACCATGTCCCCGGTGTTCCTATCCGCTGATCGAGCCCGCGTCGGGCCGGGCCTTGAACAGCAGCTTGTCGATGCGCGTGCCGTCCATGTCGATCACCTCGGCGTCGTAGCCGTCGATCAGGAAGATCTCGCCTTCGGACGGAATGCGCCCGGCCTTGTCCAGGATCAGGCCGGCGGCCGTGTGGTAGTCGCTGTTGAGGTCGAAGTCGCGGCCCAGCGCGTCGCGCAGGTCCTGGATATCGACCCGGCCATCGACCAGCCAGCTGCCGTCCTCGCGACGCAGGATGCGGTGGTCGTCGTCGTCGTGGGCCTCGTTGAAGTCGCCGGCGATCATCTCCAGCAGGTCGATCGCGGTGACCACGCCTTCCAGCGAGCCGAACTCGTCGACCACGAAGGCGATGTGCATCGGCGTCTGTTTGAACATCGCCATGGCGCGCAGCAGCGACATCGAATCCGGAATGGCGATCGGCGTGACCAGGTGGCTCTTCAGGTCCAGCGGCTGACCGGACAGGGCGGCGTCCAGCAGGTCCTTCTTCATGACCACGGCCAGGTCGCCGTCCAGGTCGGAGCCGAGGGCGACGACGATGCGCGAGTAGGGGCATTCGCGAATCTCGGCCAGGACCTGTTCGGCGGGGTCGGTCAGCGAGACCCAGAAGATGTCGCGGCGGGGGGTCATGGCCACGCGCACCGGCCGGTCGCCCAGGCGCATGACCTCCTGGATCATGGTGCGCTCTTCCGGCTCGATCAGGCCGGCGTCGGCGCCTTCGGCCAGCATCAGCTCCACCTCGTCGGAGGTGATGCTGCTGCCGTTTCCTTCCTTCACGCCCATGATCCGCAGGACCAGGCCGGTCGAGGCGGTCAGCAGCATCACGAAGGGCTTCAGCACCTTGGCCAGCAGGGACAGCGGCGGCGCGATCAGGCGAGCGATGGGTTCAGGGTGAAGCAGGGCCAGGCGCTTGGGCACCAGCTCGCCGATGACCAGCGAGATATATGTGATCAGCACGACCACGATGCCGGTGGCGATGGCTTCCGACCAGGGCGCCAGGGGCGGGATGGCCGTCTCGAGCCAGTGATCCAGCGCGCTGGCGATCGTCGCCTGGCCGTAGGCGCCGGCCAGGATGCCGATGAGGGTGATGCCGATCTGGACGGCGGACAGGAAGCGGGTCGGGTGCTCGGCCAGGTCCAGGACGACGCGGGCCGCCTTGTCTCCGCCATCCGCCAAGGCCTGCAGACGGCCCTTGCGGGAGGACACCACGGCCAGTTCGGACATGGCGAAGACCCCGTTGAGGACAACGAGGAGAAGGACGACGACGATCGCGATTAAGGACATGGCCTCTGGGCGTTGGGTCGCGCCGACGGGGGACGGCCCCGGACGCCCCGGCTTCGGTTCGGCGACGGGAGCCGTGGTCGAACCCTACAACAAGAAAGCGCCGCGGACCAACGGCCCGCGGCGCAGTCGTCACTTGCTGGGATACACTCGTGATTACGAGGTCGGACGGCTCATCGTCTTGCCTTCCGAGGCCGAGGCCTTGTTGGCTTCGTGCTGGGCGGCGGGCAGCGGGATCAGGCCGCGGCTCTGCAGGTAGCCGCCACGACCGGTGGCCGCGTCGGAGACGAATTCGCTCACGAACTCCTTCAGGCCCGGCGTGACGCCGAGGTTGGACTTCTTGACGTAGATGTAGAGCGAGCGCGACAGCGGGTAGGAGCCGTTGGCGATGGTGGTCGGGGTCGGGGCGACGCCGTTGATGGTCGCGCCCTTCACCTTGTCGCCGTTCTCTTCCAGGAACGAGAAGCCGAACACGCCCAGCGAGCCCGGGGTGCGGGTCAGCGTCTGGACGATGGCGTTGTCGTTCTCGCCGGCGTCGATCCAGCCGTCCGAACGCAGCGGATCGACCAGGCCCTTGAAGCCCTTTTCGTTGTTCGAGCGCATTTCCTCGAGGATCGGGAACTTGCGGGCGCCGGCTTCGACGCCGAGCTCGATGAAGGCGTCGCGGGTGCCCGAGGTCGGCGGCGGGCCGTAGACCACGATGCGGTTGCCCGGCAGGCCCGAGCCGACTTCATCCCAGGTCTTGTACGGGTTGGCGACGTGCTTGCCGAAGCGCAGGACCTTGGACGACAAGCCCAGGTACAGGTGCTCCAGCTTGAAGTTGTAGTCGGCGCCGTCCTTGTCCGTGGCGACGACGATGCCGTCGTAGCCGATGCGAATCTGGATGATGTCCTTCACGCCCTTGGCGGCGCAGGCGTCGAACTCCGACTTCTTCATCGGGCGCGAGGCGTTGGCGATGTCCGGGAAACCTTCGCCCGTGCCGCCGCAGAACAGCTTGATGCCGCCGCCGGTGCCCAGCGACTCGACCTTGGGGGCCTTGTTGCCGGTCTTCTTGGCGTAGTTCTCGGCCACGCGGGTGGTGAACGGGAACACCGTCGAGGAGCCGGCGGCCCAGACGTAGTCGCGGGCCGCGTGGGCCTGCGAGGCGATGGTCATGACCGCCAGGGCGGCGGCCGTACCGAGGAGCTTCTTCATCTCGTTTATCCTAGCGAGGACGTTATGCCGTATCAGAAGTCGAGTTGGGCGCGGAACTGCAGAGTGTCGGCGTCCACGTCGCGGCCCGTGCCCGGAACCAGGACGGGAAGTTCGTTCTTCGACTTGGTGTAGTTCGCCTGGAAGCGGACGTACGGGGTCGGGTAGTAGTTCACGCCCAGGGTCCAGGCGGTGTACTTGCCCGCGTCCTGCGACAGGGTCTTGGCGGCCGCCGTGGAGGCGGTGTCGTAGGCGTCCGACAGGTCGGCGTAGTCGTAGCGGACCGCCAGTTCGACGCCGCCCCAGCCGCCGGCGGTGACCGGGTTCAGGATCTTCGGACGACCGAACTCGCCCTTGGCCGCGTCGTAGTTGCGCATCTCGCCGGTCGGCCAGAAGCTGACGAAGGCGTAGCCCACCTTCACCGAAGGATCGGCGCCGGCCGAGACGCTGCCCGTGCCGACGAAGCGGTCGACGTCGATGTTGGCGTACTCGCCCTGCACCGAGAAGTTCTTGAACACCCAGGCGCCTTCGACGCCCCACATGGTGTCCTTGTCGCCGACGGCGCCGGTGTTGACGTAGCGGTTGCCGAAGGCGGTGTTCGGACGGGTGGCGTAGGAGAAGGCGGCTTCACTGCCGTGATCGCGGTAGCGCGCGAAGGCGGCCAGGTGGACCTTGTTCTCGTCTTCCAGGATCGGCGCGAAGCTGACGCGGCCGGTGAAGCCCAGGCGCTCTTCGACGTCCGGCGCGTTGGTCGCGGCGGTGGTCAGGTCGGCGTTGTTGATGGTGTCGCCCTGGACGGCGCCGGTGGCGGTCCAGTTGGTCCCGTTCATCTTCAGCACGGCGCTGAGCACGTAGCTGTCCGGGCCGATTTCGCCGAAGGCGCCGCGGTCCATGAAGGTGGTGAAGCGGGTCGAGGTCAGGTTCTCAAGGCCGGCGGCCTTGATGTTGCCGAACATGATCGAGGCGGTGTCGGTCGGCTTGTACTCGATGACCACGTCGTCCCAGGCCCAGGCGCCGCCGTTCACCGCGCCGCCCTCGACCTTGTAGGCGAAGTAGTTGTTCAGTTGACCTTCGACGCCGAGGAAGACTTGGCGGCCGCGGACGGCGCGGGTGCTGAAGTCGGCGCCGGTCTCACGGTCGATGTCCTGGAACACGGCGTCCAGCAGGACGCGGCCGCGGACCTTGAAGCTGACGCCGTCGTTCGAGAATTGCGGAGCGCCCTTCCAGGACGTCGTCGTCTCTTGAGCCTGCGCGCCAGAAGCCAGGGCCAGCGCCATAAGCGCGCCCAGCGCAGACCCGCACACCAGCGAGGTCTTCGTTTTCATAGTCGGATCCTTGTCGATATCCCCATGCCCCTCGGTTCAGGGGCGCGAGCCTTGATCTAGGCTCGGGGGGCGACGGTCCGGCGACAATCGAAGCAAGGTTCCATGACGGTCGGGCGACCGTTTTGTGACGGTCGCTCCGGCGCCGGAGGACTACAGCAGGCGCTTGCGGATCGCCTGCGACAGCAGATCGATCAGGCTGACGGTGATCACGACCACGATCGCGATGGCCGACACGGTGCGGTAGTCGAAGCTGTTGAAGGACTCGATCAGGGTCTGGCCGATGCCGCCGGCGCCGATCAGGCCCAGCACCGTGGCGGCGCGGGCGTTCGACTCGAAGCGGTACAGGGCGAACGAGGTCCACAGCGGCGCGACCTGCGGGATCACGCCCCAGACGATCTCCTGCAGCGGCACCGCGCCGGTGGCGCGGACGCCTTCGACCGGGCCCTTGTCGATCGACTCGACCGCCTCGGAGAACAGCTTGGCCAGCACGCCGCCGGTGTTGAAGGCGAGAGCCAGCACCCCGGCCAGGGGGCTGAGGCCGACGATGATCACGAAGATCAGGCCGATGACCAGGTCGGGCACGGCGCGGATCAGATCGAGTACGCGGCGGATCGGCTGCTGGATCCAGATCGGGGTGATGTTGCGGGCGGCGAGAAGGCCCAGCGGCACCGCCACGAACACGGCGATGAACGTGCCCCAGAGCGCGATCTGAACCGTCTCGACCATCTTGTGGACGAGGAACTTCCAGTTGGTGAAGTCGGGGTTGAGCAGGGCGGCGCCCAGCTCGTTGAAGCTCTCGGAGCCGGCCAGCAGCTTGGGCAGTTTGCCGATCTCAGCCGGACCGAAGGCCGCAGCCAGCGCGACGGCGAGTCCGCCCCACAGAAGCAGGTCGAGGAGCCGTGCGGACAGCGACTTGCTGGGCGGCGGCGGCACGGCGCCGGAATCGACGGTCGTGGTCATTACGGCGCCACCGGCGTGCGGGCGGCCTCGGCCTTGGCGGCGTTGACCACGCGGGCGTGGATGGCGTCGTAGGTTGCCTGGGCCTTCTTGATCGCGGCCTGGTCGCCCGAGCGCTTGGCCTTCCGGAGATCCTCCGAGGCCTCCATCTCGCGCACCGGGTCGAGGTAGCTGTCGTCGGCCGGCAGGAAGCCGCCGTACTCAAGACCCTTCAGCACCGCGCGCTGGCGGTCGCCCTCGGGACCCTGGGCCTTGCCGTAGGTCAGGAAGAAGCTGCGCAGCTTCTCGATGGTGGCCGGGTCGAGGTCCTTGCGCACGACGATCGAGCTTTCCGGGATCATCGGCGATTCCCAGATGACCTCGATCTTCTCGGCCTGAGCCGGGAACTGCTTGGCCAGGAAGACCAGACCGACCGAGTTGTTGGTCGCCACGTCGACGACGCCGTTGGCCACGCCCAGGGCGTTGGCCTGGTGGTTGGCGTTGCGAACCTGGCTGAAACACTCGCCCGGCTCGATGTTGCGGGGGCCGAACAGGAAGGCCATCGGGGCCAGGGTGCCGGAGGTGGACTTCGCGTCGCCCAGGCCGAAGCTGTACGTCTTGCCGCAGGCGAGAACCTTGTCGAGCGTGATGCCCGAGCCCTTCTTCACGATCAGGACCGACTCGTAGCCGGTGCGGCCCTGCATATCGACGATGCGGCCGATGACCTTGCCGTTGGCGCGGCGGGTGGCCTCCAGCGCCGGCAGCGCCGAGAACCAGCCCACGTCCGTCTGTTTGGCCGACATCGCCTGGACCAGCAGGGCGTAGTTGGAGACGAACCGCAGCTTGATGTTCAGCCCGGTCTCCTTGCGCAGGTCGTCGATGAGCGGCCGCCACAGCGGCTCGGACGACGCTTGGCTCTCGGCCGGCAGGATCGAGAAGACCAGTTCCTTCTCGGCCGCGGGCTTGGAGGCGGTGTCGCCGCCGCCGCAAGCGGCCAGGCCGAGGAGGGCGAGCGCGGCGACGGCGCCGCCGACGAGGGTTCTGCGGATCATGCGGGAGCCCCTTCCCAGAAGACGTCTTCGAATTCCGGGCCGTAGATGTCGATGAGCTTGGCGCGGTCCAGGCCCGACGACGGACCGTCGTAGACCTTCTTGCCGGCCTTGAGGGCGACCACGCGCTTGCAGTAGCGCAGGGCGTAGTCGACCTGGTGCAGGGTGACGATGACGGTCAGGCCATCCGTGGCGTTCAGCTCGCTCAGGATCTCCATCACCTTGCGGGCGGAGACCGGGTCGAGCGAGGCGACCGGCTCGTCGGCGAGGATGATCTTGGCCTTCTGGACCAACGCGCGGGCGATGGCGCCGCGCTGCTGCTGCCCGCCGGAGAGGGTGTTGGCGCGCTGGCCGGCGTAGTCGGAGACCCCGACGCGGTGCAGGGCGGCCATGGCGGCCAGCTTGGTTTCCTTGGGCCACTGGCCGAGGAGGCCCCGGACGAAGGGGATGCGGCCCAGCGAGCCGAGCGCCACGTTCGTGAACAGGCTCAGCCGGCCGACCAGATTGAACTGCTGGGCGATGAAGCCGATCCGGGTGCGCGACTTGCGCACCTTGTCGGTCAGCCTGCCCTTGGCCTGGAGCTTGTCGCCGAAGGCGGCGATGAAGCCTTCGCCGTTGTCGATGGTCTGGAGGCCGTCGATGGAGCGCAGCAGCGTCGATTTGCCGGAGCCCGACGGGCCGATGAGGGCGACCATCTCGCCGCGCGCGACGTCGAGCGACACGCCGTCGAGCGCACGGCGCGCGCCAAAGGTCTTCGAGACCGAGCGAATGGAGAGAACTGCGTCCGACGTCATGGCTTTTCGGAGAGAGTCCTTAGCACAGAAGCCCAGTTGTCATGGAAGGGGCATGCGAAAGTTTCGTGACGCGAGGGCATGAACTGTCCCTCGCGACGGCTTCCGCGCCCTCTACAGCCTGCGCGCGTCGCAGGTAAAGGTCCGTACGCGGCGGACGTGAAGCGCCATCATCGACCCGCTTCCGCGATATCCGCGCGACCCCTGACGGCGCAAGGGGAATTTTTGATCTTTACATCCGGGTCCGCAGTCCCTATTTCGCGCCTTCCGGCGGACCCCGTAGGTCTACTGCTGCGCCGCTAACGCCGGTCTGGGTTAACAATTTGCAGGGGGTTACGTGAATTGCGCACGTACCATACGCCCCTGGACCTGGTCCGTGAGCGGTCTCCGGAACGTCCCGTCGCCCTTGTGCGACGCGATGCCGTAGCCGTCGCAGCGCGCTGGTTCCAGACGAATTTCAAGGGTGAAGTCCTCTACGCGGTGAAGGCGAACCCTTCGCCATGGGTCGTCGAGACCCTCGTGCAGAGCGGCGTCACCGGCTTCGATGTGGCCTCGATCGCCGAGATCGAGCTCGTGGCGCGTCATGCGCCGGGAGCCCGCATGGCCTTCATGCACCCGGTGAAGAGCCGGGCCGCGATCTCGGCCGCCTACTTCGACCACGGCGTGAAAACCTTCTCCTTCGATACGCACGAAGAGCTCGAGAAGATCATCGACGCCACGGGCGGGGCCAAGGATCTGAACCTGATCGTCCGCATGGGCGTGTCGGCTGACGGCGCCGCCTACAGCCTGTCCGGCAAGTTCGGCGTGGACAGCCATCAAGCTCCGGCTCTGATGCTGGCCGCTCGTCGCGCGACGCAGGAGCTGATGGGCGTGTCGTTCCACGTCGGCAGCCAGTGCATGCGGCCGACCGCTTTCCAGGCGGCGATGGCCCAGACCGGCCGCGCCCTGGTGCGGGCGGGCGTGTTCGCGGACGTCATCGACGTCGGCGGCGGCTTCCCGTCGGTCTATCCGGGCATGATCCCGCCCGACATGGCCGACTACATCGCCGCCATCGACCGGGGCTTCAACGAGATGCCCGTGTCGGAGACGACCGAGCTGTGGTGCGAGCCGGGCCGGGCGCTGGTCGCCGAGTCGACCTCGCTCATGACCCGCGTCGAGCTGCGCAAGGGCGACGCCCTGTACCTGAACGACGGCGCCTATGGCTCGCTGTTCGATGCGGCGCACGCCAAGTGGCCCTTCCCGGTGAAGGGCTACCGCGGCGGAGCGGACGGCCGTGAGCTGGAAGGCGGTCTCAAGCCCTTCTCGTTCTACGGCCCGACCTGCGACTCGATCGACTACATGCCGGGACCGTTCCTGCTGCCCGAGGACATCCGCGAAGGCGACTTCGTGGAGATCGGGATGCTGGGCGCCTACGGCGTCGCCATGCGCACCGACTTCAACGGCTTCGGCGCCGTGGAGACGGTCGAGGTGGGCGACGCCCCGATGGCCTCCATGTTCGGCCTCGCCCGTCGCTCGATCCCCGCGCCCCGCACGGCGATCGAGAATGTCGTGAAACTGCCGCGCGCGAAGAGCAAGAAGCGTCGCAGGAGATAATCCGCGACTTACGCGTTTAGCCCCAGCCCGTCGCTCCGTCCGGGCTGGGGTCGATAGCTGTTTGGACGGGCGCTCACTGTCAGGGAAACCGAAGCGATGAACGCTCCGACCAACACCAAGGCACAACTGCTCGCCAACACCGTCGAGCATGTCGACATCACCAGCTTCGACGCGCGCCCGATCATCGACTCGATGCGCAAGATGTCGTTCAGCTCGCGCGACACCGCCCGCGCGGCCGACATCTTCAACATGGCGCTGGAAGACAAGGACTGCTCGCCGTGGCTGATCCTGGCCGGCTCGACCTCGGCCGGCGGCTGCATGCACGTCTACCGCGACATGGTGAAGTTCGGGATGGTCGACGCGGTGGTCGCCACCGGCGCCTCGATCGTCGACATGGATTTCTTCGAAGCCCTCGGCTTCAAGCACTATCAGGCCGCCGGCCCGGTCGACGACAACGTGCTGCGGGCCAACTACATCGACCGCATCTACGACACCTACATCGACGAGGAAGAGCTCCAGGCCTGTGACCATACCATCCTGGAGATCGCCAACCGCCTGGAGCCGCGCGGCTACAGCTCGCGCGAGTTCATCTGGGAGATGGGCAAGTGGCTGTCGGAAGGCAACGCCAAGAAGCCCGGCTCGCTGATCCAGACCGCCTATGAAGAAGGCGTGCCGATCTTCTGCCCGGCCTTCGTCGACAGTTCGGCCGGCTTCGGCCTGGTCAAGCACCAGAAGGAGCGCGCCGCCGCCGGCAAGCCCTACATGATGCTCGACGCCATCGCCGACTTCCGCGAACTGACCGACATCAAGATCGCCGCCGGCGTCACCGGCCTGTTCATGGTCGGCGGCGGCGTGCCGAAGAACTTCGCGCAAGACACCGTCGTCTGCGCCGAGATCCTCGGCGTCGAGGCCGAGATGCACAAGTACGCGGTCCAGATCACCGTCGCCGACGTCCGCGACGGCGCCTGCAGCTCCTCGACGCTCCAGGAGGCCGCCAGCTGGGGCAAGGTCCAGACCACCCACGAGCAGATGGTCTTCGCCGAAGCTACCACGGTCGTGCCGCTGATCGGTTCGGACGCCTACCATCGCGGCGCCTGGAAGGCCCGCGACAAGCGCCGCTGGGCCAAGCTGTTCGCCTAAGACGCGGCAGCGGTTGCGCCGACGAAACAGCCGCGCGAGGATTCGTCCTCGCGCGGTTTTTCTTTAGAGTTGGAGTTCCCCCGAATGCGTCTCGCCCTGATCGCCGCGGCCGCGACCGCGGTCCTGCTCGCCGGGTGCGGCAAGACGGAGAACAAGGCCGACGAGGCGTCGACGCCCGCGACCTCGGCCTCCGGCGCGGCCGAGACGCCGGCGCCGTCCGTCGCCGAGGCTGGAACGGACGCGGCCGTCGAGGCGCCGAAGGTGGTGATCCCGGGCAAGACCCCCGATGCTACGCTCAAGACCCCCGACTTCGCGCCGCTCTACGAGGGCGGCAAGCTGACCAGCTCGGTTTCCGGCCTGAGCAAGGGCGAGACCAATTCGGGGACCTATGTCTATAGCGTCGACGCGACGCCCGAGGCCGTCACCGCCTTCTACAAGGAGAAGGGCGAGGCGGCCGGCCTGAAGACCAGCCTGGACGCCGACATGGGGCAGGCCCGGATGTACGCCGGCACGGACGAGGCCACCAACCGCGGCATGCAGGTGATCGCCTCGACCGCCAAGGGCAAGACCACCGTTCAGGTCATGTGGGCGGCGCCCAAATAGCGCGGCCTCTTTCTTCCCCCGCCTCGGCGGGTATGCTGCCCCGGTAAGCCAGGGAGAGCGCGATGGGGCGTATGCGGATCATTCTAGCGGGCGGCGTCGCCCTGGGCGCCGCGCTGCTGGTCGGAGTCGCCGCGGCCGACACGCCCTGGAAGGGCTACCTGAACGGCTCGCCGCCGGACACCACCACCGTCGTGCCGCCGCCGCCGGAGGCCGGCTCGATCCGCGCCGAGACTGACCGCGCCATCTTCCGCCAGACACGGGCGTTGAAGGGCACGCCGCGCTGGGACATGGCGGTCCAGGACGTCGACGAACGCAAGATCGTCCATGGCATGCGCTGCGCCATCGGCGTCGAACTGGACCCGACCAATGCGCCGAAGCTGACGGGACTGCTGACCCGCGTCGCGCCGGACGTCGGCCGGGTGACCAACATTCCGAAGGACAAGTTCCAGCATAAACGGCCCTACCTCGTGGACGAGGGCGACATCTGCGTCGAGAAGACCGAGAAGCTGGCCGCCAGCCCGGACTATCCCTCTGGTCATACGACCTGGGGCTGGACGGTGGGGCTGCTGCTGGCCGAGCTGGCGCCGGATCGTGCGCCGCAGATCCTGCAGCGCGCCCGGGCGTTCGGCGAGAGCCGCGTGGTCTGCGGCGTGCACAACGCCAGCGCCGTCGAGGCCGGCCGCACCAACGCCGCGGCGCTGGTCGCGGCGCTGCACGCCTCGCCGGCCTTCGAGGCCGACATGGCGGCCGCCCGGTCCGAACTGGATCGGGCGCGCCAGACCCTGCCGAAGGCCGCGAACTGCGACGCCGAGGCGGCCCTGCTGGCCAAGCCTGTCTGGTAGCTGGGTGCGGCGAGCCGCCTCGGCGGCTTGCCTCGGGCGGTCGGGGTCTCTACCTGTTGGCCATGGTTCATTCCCATGCCTGCGCCCACGACCATGACCGCCCCGGCCTGACCGGCGGCGTGCTGTCGGCCGAGCTGCAGGCCGCCGAGGCCCGCTGCGAGGCGGCCGGCCAGAAACTGACCTCGCCGCGCCGCCGAGTTCTGGAGCTGCTGCTCGAAGCCGGTCAACCGGTGAAGGCCTATGATCTGATCGCCGCCTTCGGGGCCGACGGCGAGCCCGCCAAGCCGCCGACCGTCTACCGGGCGCTGGAGTTCCTCTCGAAACAGGGGTTCGCCCACCGCATCGAGAGCCTGAACGCCTACATCGCCTGCGGCGGCGCCGCGGACGGCCACGCCGCGGCCTTCCTGATCTGCGATTGCTGTGGTCGCACGCGCGAGATCGCGCCGGTCGGGGCGGACGAGATCACCCGGCTCGCCGGGACCCAGGGCTTCACCCTCAAGAGCCTGACCGTCGAGGCCCACGGCCTCTGCAACGACTGCGAGGCCTGAACCCGGTGGCCGAGGGGGCGGAGATCTGGCGCGGGGGCGTCAACACCTGGGAATGCGACGAGATGGGGCACATGAACGTGCGCTTCTACGTCGCGCGCGCCATGGAGGGTCTGGTCGGGCTCGCCGCCGAACTGGGCCTGCCTCACGCGTTCACTGATCATTCGACCTCGACCCTGCTGGTTCGCGAACACCATATCCGCTTCCTGCGCGAGGCGCGGGCCGGCGCGGCGCTGCATATGACCGGCGGCGTGGTCCAACTGGGCGAAGATGACGCCCGCCTGCTCCAGCTGCTCTGGCACAGCGAGACCGGGGCCCTCGCCGCGACCTTCCAGACCGTGGTCGTCCATGTCACGCCCGCCGACGGCCGCGCCTTCCCTTGGAGTGCGGCGACCCGCGCCCGGGCGGACCGGTTGAAGGTCGAGGTTCCCGAACAGGCGACGGCGCGAAGCGTCTCGCTGGACCCGGTCGAGCCGATCGCGAGCCTGGCCAAGGCCGATGAACTGGGACTGGTCCGCATCGCCCAGGGCGCGGTTGCGCCCGGCGACTGCGACGTCTTCGGCCGGATGGCGGCCGAGCAGTTCATCGGCCGGGTCTCCGACGGCATTCCCCGGCTGGTGCGCGGTTTCCGCGAGACCGTCAGCGGGGCCGCCGAGGAGACGCCCAAGCGGGTCGGAGGGGCCGTGCTCGAGTATCGGCTCGTGCATCTGGACTGGCCGCGCGCCGGCCAGCGTTTCGAGATCCGTTCCGGCCTGAAGTCGGCGGACGCCCGCACCAAGACCATGATCCACTGGATGCTCGACCCCGACACCGGCAAGGCGTGGGGCACATCGGAGGCGGTGGCGGTGACCTTCGATCTGGACGCCCGCAAGATCGTCCCGATCAGCGACGCCGCCCGGGTCGAGCTGATGAAACAGGCGACGCCTGGGTTGGCGCTGTAGGGGCGTTGCGGGGGCGCGTTGCGTCCTTCGAGACGCTCGCGTGAAGCTCGCTCCTCAGGATGACGAGTTCAGCAAATCGCCACTCACTTTCGTCATGGTGAGGAGCCGGCCCTCAGGCCGGCGTCTCGAACCACGCATGAACTACCTCGCCGCCTTCAGCAGTTCCGCCCGCACAAGATCCGGTCGTTCCATCGGCAGGAAGTGACTGGTCCCGGGCACGACCTCGATCTCGGCGCCGGCGGCCAGCACCGCGGGTTCATGAATTTCAAACTGGGCGGTGGAGCCGATCTCGGCCTTCAGAATGCGGATATTGGCCCGGATGTCCGGAATGCCGCCCACGGCGTCCGGTGAGGGCGTCGAGAAGTTGGCGCTCTCCCATGTCGGCGCGCAGGCCAGCCGCATGCCGCCGCCCTCGGCCTCGACCAGGCCGTCCGCGAGGTAGTCGCGCAGCGACTCCTCGGGCCAGGTCTTGAACGCCCCGCGTCCGCGATAGCCGTCGAAGGCCGCCTGGCGGTCGGCGAAGGTCGCGCGCCGCTTCAGGGCGCCGACCGCGAGCGGGGAGTTCCGCATGCCGTCCTCGCCGAACAGCGCCGCCCGTTCAGGCGTGATGATCACCGGATCGAACAGCACCAGGCGTTTGGCGGCGTCGGCGCATTTCGCGCTGGCCAGCAGGCAGGCGGTTCCGCCCATCGAATGGCCGGCCAGCACGGTCGGGGTCTCGCCCACGGCGTCGAGGAGGGCGAGCAGATCGTCGCCGTACTGTCGCCAGACGTTGCCGACGAAGGGCTGGGCGGGGAGCGTGGTGCGGCCATGGCCGCGCTGGTCCACCGCCAGGATGCGCAGCTGGTCGCCCAGGGGCGCGAAGATGGAACGATAGGTTCCCGCGTTGAAGCCGTTGGCGTGCAGGAAGACCACGTCCAGCGGACGGTCGGCCGGGCCGAACTCCAGGGCGGCCATGTCGCCGCCCTGGAGGACGAGAGCGCGTCGGCGCGCGGGCGAGAGATCCGGCAGGGAAGCGAAGGTCATCGCGCCTGCCTAGACCGCTCCCGTCGCGTCAGTCCACCGGCTTCAGATCCGGGTCAGGTCCCAATGGCCGTTCGACTGCCGGCAGGCGCGATAGCGCTCGCTCTCCGAGCCGTACTTCTTGGTGTAGATCGTCTGGGTGATCCGACGACAGTCGCCGGTGTCGCCGCCGCGAGGCCGGACGACCGACTCCGAGACATAGCCGGTGGCGTAGCCGTTCTGGCCGACCAGCAGCCAGGGCTGGCCGCGGACCTTGGCCAGGACCTGGAAGTCCTGTCCCCCCGGCAGCTGGCCGACGACCTTGCCCTTGGTGGACGGCGTGCCGCGCAGGTTGACGGTGTTGTTCGTCCGCCACCAGCCGCCGCCGCCTTCCCAGGACGACTGGGGCGAGACGCCGCCGGCGAAGCTGACGTTCTGCAGGCGGTAGGGTTCGCCGTAGCCGTCGCCGTAGCTGCTCCAGGGCTCCACGGACACGTCGCCGCGGGAGCCGGTCTGCGGGTTGCGCCAGTTCTGGGCGTAGCCGGTCTGCAGCGCCTGTTCGAGCGCCGCCTCGGCCTTGCGCTGGTCGTCTTCCTGGATCTTGCAGCCGATGGCCGAGCCGGCGGCCGCGCCCAGTCCGGCGCCGACGGCGGCGCCCAGTCCGCGCTCCTTCTTGGCGATCTGGCTGCCCACGAGCCCGCCGACGATGGCGCCGATGACCGCGCCGCCTTCCTGTTTGCCGCCAGCGGAATCGCAGCCGAAGATGCCCCGCGCCTGGGCGGCGCCCGGAAGCGCCGCGGCGGCGACCAGCATGATCGACGCTGTGATGATGGACCGCATGTCTCGTCTAGCTCCTGTATGAACCCGACCCCCGACGAGGACGGCATACTGGCACGATCTGCGTTTGAGTCACGCTCCGGAAAACACCTGAGCCGCTCAAAACCCCGTGCGAATACCTGCGAGCACTTGGCAAACCGGCGGTCGGCGGCGGGCAGGCATCGGCGTTGGCTTTCGTCGCGTCATTCCGCGACACTGGCGAAAACACCGGGAGATCCGCCATGACCGCCGCCGCCGTCCTCGCCGCCGACCAGGCTGACTGGACCTGTTTCGACGTTTCCATCGACGCCGGGGTGGCGCACATCCAGCTGAAGCGGCCCGAGGCGATGAACACCATGAACAAGGCGTTCTGGCGCGAGCTGCCGGCGATCGTGCGGGATATCGACGACAACGCCCGGGCGCGCTGCATCGTCATCTCCTCGACCGGCAAGCACTTCAGCGCCGGCATGGACCTGTCGGTGTTCGACGGCGTCGGCGACCGCGACGGCGGACCCGTCGACCGTCATGTGGCCGGCGAGAGCTTCCGTCGGCACGTGCATCATCTGCAGGACACCTTCACCTGCCTGGACCAGGCGCGGATGCCGGTGATCGCGGCGATCCAGGGCGGCTGCATCGGCGGGGCGGTCGATTTCACCAGCGCCTGCGACATCCGCTACTGCAGCGCCGACGCCTTCTTCACGATCATGGAGATCAACATCGGCATGACCGCCGATGTCGGCACCTTTCCGCGGCTGTGCAAGCTGATCCCGGAAGGCTGGGTGCGCGAGCTGGCCTACACCGGCGGTCGCCTGCCGGCCGAGAAGGCCCGCGAGATCGGCCTGGTCAACGCGGTGCTGCCCGACCATGAGGCCGTCGTCGCCCATGCCCTGGCCACGGCCCGCGAGATCGCCTCAAAGTCGCCGTTGGCCGTCGCCGGCAGCAAGGTGATGATCAACTACGCCCGCGACCACACCATCGCCGACGCCCTGGACTACATCGCGCTATGGCAGGTGGGCATGTTCTCCGGCCCCCACATGGCCGAAACCTTCGCGGCCAAGGCCCAGAAGCGCGAACCGTCGTTCCCGGACCTGCTGCCCCTGCGCAAGGGGTTCTAGCGCCAGCCGGAGGCCTTGGCGGCCTTCTCGGCGGCGGCGTCGGCCGGCTGACCGGCGATCATGCCCTCGACCGAAGCCATGACGGCCGGCGAGGCCTGGGAGGCGGCGGTGCGATAGTCGCCGCCCTTCGCGGGCGCGCCGGCTTCGGCCATCTTCACCTGCCACCGGCCCTGCGCCTGGCAGGCGACGCCCGACAGGTCGGGGGCGGTGAAGCTGCGGCACCAGCGGTTCGAGCGGTCGCGGAAGGTCAGGCCGATCCGGATCGAGGCGTCGGCGGGCTGGGTCGCGGCCAGGCGGGACTGCAGCGCCGCGTTCAGCGCGCCGGTCGCCCGCAGGCGGTTGTCGACCAGCCCGGTTTCGGGGCGCGGCGTGAACATTCCGACGCCGACGCCGACGACCAGGGCCGCCGCCAGGCCCGCCCAGCGCGTGTCGAGCTTTGGAAACGAGGGGCGGGCGGTCTTGGGCTTGGGTTTCGGTTCGGCCCGCTTGGCGCGCGCCGCCTCCAGCGAAACCACGGCGGCGGCGGGGCGCACCATCCGCACCAGATGCTCGGGCGGCGGCTCTTCGGCGGCGTCGGCGAAGGCTTCATGGATCATGGCGCCGACCGCCCGATGCCGGCGCAGGCGCTCGGCGACCTCGGGATCCTCGGCCAGGGCCGCCTCCACCCGCGCCCGGTCCTCGCGCGACAGCTCGCCGTCGATGTAGGCCAGCAGAAGTTCGTCGGAGATGGTCACGGCGTCAGGCCTCCAGCAGCCCCATCAGGGCGACCCGACCGCGCACCAGCCGGCTGGTCAGGGTGCCGGCGGGAATCTCCAGCACTTCAGCGGCCTCGGCATAGGACAGACCTTCGACCAGCACCAGGGCGACCGCCAGCCGCTGCTCCTCGGGAAGCTGGCTCATGGCCTGGGTCACCGCCAGGGCGGCGTCCCTCTGGGCGGGGGAGGCCGTCCCGGGGTCGGCCACCGCCTCGGCGTCGCCGTCGACCGCGACGAGCCGCCTGCGGCTGCGCGACCGGGCCTCGTCGATCCAGGCGTTCTTCATGATCCGCATCGTCCAGCTGTCCAGCCGGCTGCCCGGCTGCCATTGCTCCCGCCGCGCGAGAGCCCGCTCGAGGGTGATCTGGACCAGGTCGTCGGCGTCGGCGGCGTCGCGCGCCAGGGCGCGGCCGAAACGCCGCAACCTGGGCAGCAATCCGATGATCGAGTCCTCGAACCGGTCCAAGCTTCACCTCTACGGGGATGAAACGACCGAACGCGCGCGTTTCATCCATGAAGAAGCAGATATCCTGCGCCGCCCGTCCGCAAGAGCCTAGGGATCAAATGCCGCTGAGAATGCCGAAAGTCCTGGCCGGGCTGCTGCTGACGGCCTTCCTCGCCGCGCCGGCCGCGGCGCAGTTGCCGGGCGTCGGAGGGCTGCCGCTGCCGTCGACGCCGAGCCTGCCCGACCTTGGCCGCCTGCCGGCTGCGGTGGAGGGCGCGGTGGAGGGCGCGGTCGGCGACGCGCGCAAGCTGGCCGACCTGCGCCGGCTGCGGCTGGAGGATCTGGTGCGCCGGAATCGCCGCGAGCTGGACGTCGATGATCGCGGCGCGCCCATCGTGCGCGGCCGGGTCCTGGCGGTGTCGCCGAGTCCCGAGGGGCTGGAGGCCGCTCGACGAGCCGGGCTCTCGGTGCTGCGGGAAGAGCGGATGGACGACCTGGGTCTGGTGCTGGTCACGCTGGCCGTTCCGGCGGGCCAGGACGCGCGGCGCGCCGTCAAGCGCCTGCGCCGGGCCGATCCCGAGGGGCAGTACGATTTCGACCACCTCTATGACGGCGCGGGAGCGACGGCCGTCGGCGGCTCTGTCGCGCCGGCGGCGTCGAAGGCTGGGGGCGCGCGGGCGTCCTCTCTTCGCCTGGGCCTGGTCGACACCGGCCTGGACGCCGCCCATCCCGCGTTGGCCGGCGCGCAGATCGAGCAGCGCGGCTTCGCGCCCGGCGGCATGAAGCCCGCCGCGCATGGCCTGGCCACCGCGTCGCTGATGGTCGGGGCTTCAGGCGCCTTTCGGGCGCCGGCCGCCGGCGGGACCTTGCTGGTCGCCGACGTGTACGGCGCGGGCCCGACCGGCGGCTCGACCGAGGCGCTGCTGAGGGGGCTGAACTGGCTGGCCGGCGGCCGGGTCGAGGTCGTCAACATCAGCCTCGTGGGCCCGGCCAACGGGGCCCTGCATGCGGCCGTCCGCGGACTGACCCAGCGGGGCGTGGTCGTGGTGGCCGCGGTCGGCAACGATGGTCCGGCCGCCCCGCCGCTCTATCCGGCGTCCTGGCCCGAGGTGGTGGCGGTCACGGCCGTCGATGGCAAGGACCGCGTCCTGCTGGAAGCCGGCCGCGCGGCGCACCTCGATTTCGCCGCGCCGGGCGCCGACATGGTCGCGGCCGTCCCCGGGGGCGGGTTCGCGCCGGTCCGGGGCACCTCCTTCGCCTCGCCCATCGTCGCCGGCTTGCTGGCCGAGCGCATGGCCTCCGGCCTGGACGGCCGCGGGGCTGTCGAGGCCTTGGCCGGACAAGCCCGGGACCTGGGCTCCAGGGGGGCGGACAAGACGTTCGGTCGGGGCCTGGTCGGAACGGCCCACCGCACGCCGCCGGCGGTGATGCGCGGGCGCTGACCAAGAAAATCACCGGCGTCGGGATGAAAGCCGCAGGCGCCGTCGTTGTCCCTTTCGAGAGGCGCAGAGAAGCGCCCCGATCAAGGAGACATCTCATGCGGAACACCCTCTTTCTCACGGCCGCCTGCGCTCTGCTGGCCGTCGCTCCCGTGGCCCAGGCCCAGATCCTCGGCGGTTCGGGCGGACTGGGCGGCAGCCTGGGCGGTTCGCTGCCCGGAGGGCTCGGCGGCGTGACCGGCTCGATCGGCGGCGCGGCGCGCGGCGGTCTTTCGGGGCCGGATCTGGACGGCGCGACCTCGCGTGTCGGCGACGCGGCCGAGCGCACCCGGGCCCGGGCCGAGCGTCGCGCCGCAGCGGCGCAGGAGCGTGCTCGCCGGGCGGCGGCGCGGACGGCTGAAACCGCGCGGAGCATCGATGTTTCGGCGGAAGGCGCGGCGTCTGGTTCGGCGGACGGCTCGGGGACGGGTTCGGCCTCTGGCTCGGGCGACGCGCGGGCGTCGGCCGGCGAGGCCTCGTTCGGCGGGTCGGCGACCGGCGGCGGCGCGTTCGACGCCGCCTCCGCGGTCCGGCAAGGCCGTGCGGCGGCGGACTCGGCGCGGGATACGGCGACCACCGCCTCGCGCTCGACCGCTGTCCGGGGCTCGGCCTCCGGCCAGGGGCAGGGGGCGGCGGAAACGAGCCGTCGCCGCGCCGCGCAGCCGACGACCGAACAGCAGAACTGAGGGACGCCGAAGGGGTCGGCGCGCGGCCGGCCCCTACTTCCTGCCGTTGATCTCGGCCACCACCTCGGCCGTGAGCCGGACCTTGATCCGGTCCACCTCGTCATTGTCGGGCAGGTTGTTGGCGCCGGCGTGGAACACGTCCTCGCCATAGAGGAGACCGCTGCACAGCGGGATGCGCCAGAGGCTGCAATCCGCGACCGGGTGATCGCGCATGCAGGCGGCCATGCCCGCCCGGGCGGACTCGCGGGGCGTTCGCCCAATCCCCTTGTAGATCTGCTTGCGGGGGCCGATCGCGATCACCTGGCAGGAGTCCGCGAAGGATCCGATCGAGACACATTTGTGGCCGGTCTGCTTGTCGCAGTGGTTCAGCGCGGCCTGTTCGGCCTCGGTCGGGGTGTAGAAGCCGTTCGCGGAGTAGAGGGCGGAGCGTTCGGCGTCGGTGACGTGGATGCCGTAGAGCGGCCGCATCGGAATCCGCGGCATCATCTGGATCTGCGGCTGCGACACCGACGGGAGCCCGCGCTGCGCCGGCGCGGTGTTCTTGCGCGCGCACAGCGGGAAGGCCGCCTGGCTCGGGGTGGCCGGGACCATCCCCACGATCACCTCGTCCGGCCCGGGACCGGAGCCGGGGCAGGGATAGGGCTGGGCCGACGCCCGGTCGGGCATCGCGGAGAACGCGGCCAGAGCCGCCATCGAGGCGGCCAGGGTGAACAGCAGGCGTTTCATGTCGCTCTCCCTCGTCTAGAGCCAGCCTCGCCGGCGGAACAGATACAGCGGCACGGCCATGGCGATGATCATCGCCAGCAGCGCCATCGGGTAGCCCAGAATCCAGTGCAGCTCCGGCATGTGCTCGAAGTTCATGCCGTAGATCGACCCGATCAGGGTCGGGGGCATCAGCACGACGGCCCAGACCGAGAACAGCTTCATGATCTCGTTCTGGTCGGTGTTGATCAGGGCGGTCGCCGAATCCAGCAGGAAGGTCACGTTCTCCGTCAGGTAGGCGGAGTGGTCGGTCAGGGACTGCACGTCGCGCTGCAGCGTTCTCAGCCGGTCGCGATGGTCCCGCGCGCTGGCGACATCGCCGGACAGGGAGGCGAAGGAGACCAGCCGGCCCAGGCTGACCAGGCTGCTGCGCGCCTTGGCGGCCAGCGACTGGCTGTGGCCGAGCCGGCGCAGGATCGGCTTGAAGCCGCCCTTGCGCGTGGGGATGAAGATGTCGTGCGAGATCTCCTCCACGTCGGCGGAGGTCTTCTCCAGGATGTCGGCGATGCGATCGACCAGGGCGTCGAGCAGGCCCAGGAAGGCGCCGGCGCCGCTGAGGCAGAACTCGGGGTCGCGGATCGCCTGGGCGGCGTAGGCCTTGAAGGCCTTGGGCTCGATATAGCGGATCGTGGTGACGATGCCCTTGGCCAGGACGAAGGTGACCGGCTGCAGCGCCGGCGCCTGATCGTCGGCGCCGACCAGCACGAAGGCGGTCATGAAGGTCGCGCCGTCTTCCTGATAGAGGCGCGAGGAGACCTCGATCTCGGCCATCTCCTCACGCGTCGGCAGTTGGAGGCCAAGGACGCGCTCGGCGGCGAGTTCTTCGTCACGCGTGGGATTGTTCAGGTCGATCCAGGCGGCGTCCGGCGGCAGGGTCCAGTCGGGGCCGACGGCCTCGATGTCCTGCAGCCCGCGGCCAGCCGTTCGAAGCACCCTGAGCATGAAGACAGTCCCTCTGGTCCGCGCCCCATGGAATGGGGCGCGCCGGAGGGGCCGTCAATGCGGTTGGATCAGTTGTCGCCTTCGGTCGTCGCCGGGACGGTCGCGGCCGAGGCGGTCTGGCCCTGGCTGGTCGCGGCCTGGATCAGGGCGGCGATCCGGTCGGTGGCGTCGGCGGCCTGGTTCAGGACGCCCATCGGCGAAGGCAGCGGATTGACGCCGTTGACCGCCTGGTTGGCGGCGGCGCGGGCCAGCTGGATGCCCTGGTTCGACCAGTAGCGCGGATCCGTCTGGGCGAGGCGCTGAGCCTGGGCGTTCTGATAGATGAAGCCGTGCGTCGGATAGGTCGAGGTGCCGATATCGCGGATGGGGTCGTACCAGACCTTCACCTGCGACCAGTCGCCCAACGGGGAGACGTCGATCACGGTCACGTCGCGTTCGATCTGACCGCGGGCGCCGCCGATTCGGGACCAGTTGGCGTGGGTGATCTGGATGACGCGGTCGGTCAGCACATGGCTGACGACGGCGACATGGCCGAGCTGCATCTTGCCGGTCGGTTTGAAGGCCAGCACGGCGCCCAGCCGCGGGTCGCGGCCGGTTTCGTACTTGCCGACGGCCTGTCCCCACCAGGTCCTGGCGTCGCCATAGATCTGGATGCCCGACAGAAGCCGGGCGAAGGGCACGCACTGCCAATAGTTATCGGCCAGAGCATTCGCCGTGGGCGCAAGGCTCATCACCGCTGCGGCGGCCAGGGAACCCAGCAGGGCTCTCGTCCGTTGACGCATCCAGGATTACTCCCCCGTCACACTAGAGGTGGGAGATACCATCTCACGCACGAATGAAAAGAGTCTTTTCACGCGGCGACGGTGGTCGCCCGTCGAGTCCGCCAGGCTTCCGCCATGAGTTTCATGCGGGCGCGGGCGGGCTTTTCGATCAGATGATACGAGGCGGCCGACAGTGGAACGACGCTGGCGATAAAGATTATCCACAGCCCGAGCGGCAGCTTTTCATCGGTCAGATTCAAGAATTTCGCCGCGGCGTTCACGAAGACGATCTTCCACGGAACGCAGATCATGTAAGTCGAGTAGCTGATCTCGCCCAGGTAGACGAAGCCCGACTGCGAGGCGAAGCGCGAGCCGTGCTGGGCAAGGCCCGCCAGCGACAGGATCAGCACTCCGAAGAAGGCCACCGCGACCAGGTCCGGCGCCCCCAGAACGGTCGCCGCGACCACGGCGGCGCCTGAAATCAGGGCGCCGACGGCGGCCTGGGCGACGCTCTTGACCGCGCCGGATTTCCACAGGCTGTGCATGGCGCAGCCGAGGGCGAAGCAGGGAACGATCCGCAGCGCGCCCCAGGCGATGGTGGCCTGGGTCAGCGACTTGCCGGTCAGGGCCTGGAAGGTCGGATAAAGAGTCGCGATCGCCGCCAGGGTCAGGCCGGCCAGCAGCCAGGGCCGCCTGCGCAGCTTCCAGGCGATGAAGGCGAAGGCCGGGAAGGTCAGGTAGGCGAACCACTCCGCCGAGATCGACCAGGACGGGTGGTTGAAGGCCGCCGACGGCGCCAGGCCCCAGGCCTGCAGCAGCAGCAGGTTGGCCGGCAGCGAGCGCCAGTCGAGAATGTTGGCGTCGACGCCGAAGCCCGCCAGCCCGGCGACGACGCCTAGGCCGATCATGCCCAGCAGCGTGGCCAGGTGCAGCGGATAGACCCGCGCGAGCCGATTCCACAGGAAGTCGCCGTACTTGAACCGGCCCTCGCCGAAGGCGGTCAGGTAGACGTGACAGAGAATGAAGCCCGACAGGGTGAAGAACAGCTCGACCCCCAGGTAGCCCTTCTCGACGAAGGCCGGCGAGAATCCCACGTCCAGCTTGGGCCAGTAGTGGAACAGCACCACCCAGAGCGCCGCGAAGAAGCGCAGCGATGTCAGCGGACGGATGTCGGCGGCGTCCTGCATGTCGGGGGTCTCCCTGTCTCGAACCGGGGCTTTTCGAGCTCCCGCGAAGCGCGACTGCAACTCTCGCGCCGAGCGAATGTCCGAATTCGGTTCACCCGGCCGTTTCTGTCGCTACGATAGCGGCCATCGGTTCATCAGACGTGAAAGGCCTGAAATCCCACTATGGACAGCTTGTTGCAGCTCGCCGCCGACCCCGCCGTATGGGCGGCGCTCGTCACCCTTGTGGTGATGGAGGTCGTACTCGGCATCGATAATCTCGTCTTCATCTCCATCCTCTCGAACAAGCTGCCCGAGCATCAACGCCAGAGCGCGCGCCGGATCGGCCTGTCGCTGGCGCTGATCATGCGCATCGCGCTGCTGTTCTCGATCGCGTGGCTGGTCGGTCTGACCAAGCCGGTGTTCGACCTGGGCTTCCACGGCGCCGTCGGCGCGCACGGCGAGCCGACCTTCGACACCGCCTTCTCCTGGCGGGACCTGATCCTGATCGCGGGCGGTCTGTTCCTGCTCTGGAAGGCGACCAAGGAAATCCACCACAGCGTGGATCCCGCCCCGACCGGCGACGTGATGGACACCAGCAAGGCGGTGATCTCGAATTTCGGCTCGGCGATCTTCCAGATCATCATGCTGGACTTGGTGTTCTCGATCGACTCGATCCTGACCGCCGTCGGCATGACCGATCACGTGCCGGTCATGATCGTGGCCGTCGTCATCGCCGTGGCGGTGATGTTCCTGGCCGCCGATCCGCTGGCCAACTTCATCAACAACAACCCCACCGTGGTCATGCTGGCCCTGGGCTTCCTGCTGATGATCGGCCTGGTGCTGATCGCCGACGGCTTCGGCGTCCACGTGCCCAAGGGCTACATCTACGCCGCCATGGCCTTCTCGGCTCTGGTCGAGGGCCTGAACATGTGGTCTCGCGCCAACCACGCGAAGAAGGCCAAACAGGCCGCCGACGGCGAGGCCAAGGGCGACTAGGCCCCCGCCTCGCGGCTGGACTTCGGAAGGGCGCGGTCTCCTAGGGGCCGCGCCCTTCTTCTTTGGTTCAGAGAAAGCTGTAGGGGTCGACGTCCAGGGTGACGCGGATCTGGCCCGGCGGCCGAGCGCGGGCGCGCCAGGCGGCGAGGAAGCCCTGCAGGTCGACCGTGCGGTCGGCCCGGACCAGGAACCGCTTGCGCCGCCGTCCGCGCACCAGCGCCAGCGGCGCGTCGGCTGGGCCGAAGATGTCCACCCCCTCGGCGTTGGGCGCGACCGAAGCCAGGTTGCGGACGTAGGTCTCCAGCGCCGCCGGGTCGGGCCCCGACACGATGATCGCCGCCAGCCGTCCGAACGGCGGCAGGGCGGCCAGCTCCCGCCCCATCATCTCCGCCTCAACGAAGGCGTCGCGATCCTGGTCCTTCAGGGCCTGCATCACCGCATGCTCGGGCGCGTAGGTCTGCAGCAGGGCTCGGCCGGGGCGTTCGCGACGCCCGGCCCGTCCGCTGGCCTGGGCCAACAGCTGGAAGGTCCGCTCGCCGGCCCGCAGGTCGCCGCCGCGCAGGCCGAGATCGGCGTCGACCACGCCCACGAGGGTCAGGTTCGGGAAGTCGTGGCCCTTGGCCGCGGCCTGGGTGGCCACCAGCACGTCGATCTCGCCGGCCGCCATGGTCGCGACCAGTGTCCGCGCGCCCTCGGCGTCGAACACGGTGTCGGACGAGAAGACGGCCACCCGCGCCTGCGGGAACAGCGACCGCACCTCCTCCTCGACCCGCTCCACGCCTGGCCCGATCGAGACCAGGCTGTCCTGGGCCCCGCAGTGAGGACATTTGTCCGGGCGCGGCATCGAGAAGCCGGTCAGGTGGCAGACCAGGCGGCCGGTGTACCGGTGCTCGACCAGCCAGCTGTCGGTGTCCGGCGCCTTCATCCGCTCGCCGCAGGCGCGGCAGAGGACCAGCGGCGCATAGCCCCGGCGGTTGAGGAAGAGCAGCGTCTGCTCGCCGCGCTCGAAGGTCTCGGCCATGGCCCGGACCAGCGGCGGCGACAGCCAGCGGCCGGTCTCCGGCGGGGTCTCGCGCATGTCGATCAGCTCGACGTCCGGCAGCTGCGACGCCCCGTGCCGCGCCGCCAGCCTCAGCCAGCGATAGCGGCCCTGGCCGGCGTTCCACAGCGTCTCCAGCGACGGCGTCGCCGAGGCCAGGACGACGGCGCATTTCTCAAGATGCGCCCGGGCCACGGCCAGGTCGCGGGCCTGGTAGATGAAGCCCTCTTCCTGCTTGAACGAGCCGTCGTGCTCCTCGTCGACGATGATCAGCTTGAGGTTGGCGTAGGGCAGGAACAGCGCCGAGCGTGCGCCGACGACGATCCGCGCCTTGCCGGAGGCGACGCCCTCCCACACCTGCCGCCGGCGGGGCGGCGGCACGGCCGAGTGCCATTCCGCCGGCATCCCGCCGAACCGGGCCTGGAAGCGGGTCAGCACCGCCTGGGTCAGGGCGATCTCAGGCAGCAGCACCAGCACCTGGGCGGTCGGATCGGCCGCCAGGGCCGCGGCGACGGCCTCCAGATAGACCTCGGTCTTGCCCGAGCCGGTCACCCCGTCGAGCAGCGCCGACTGGAAGCCGCCGGCGTGGACCATCTCGACCAGCACATCGGCGGCCGCGCGCTGGCCGGGGTTCAGGACGGGGCCCGGCGAGGCCAGGTCGAGGTCGTCGAAGCGGATGTCCGGCGTCTCCAGCCGCACGGCCAGCGCGCCCTCGTCGACCAGCCCCTTGATCACGCCCGCCGACACGCCCGCCTTGGCGGCCAGGTCGCTCGGGGGCAGCGGCCCTTCGGCGGCGGCTGCGATCGCCTTCTCCCGCGCCGGCGTCATCCGTCCAGGCGCCTGGCCCGTGGCTTCCAGCAGCCTGGCTGGCTTGGGCCGGGGCGCCCTCAGGCCGCGCAGGGCCATGGCCAGCGGCTGTCCGGGAACATCGACGGAATAGCGCGCCGCCCATTCGACGAAGCGCAGCGTGCCCTCCGGCAGGGCCGGATCGTCGAGCTTCTCCAGCACCGGCTTCAGCGGCCGGTTGCCGCCCGCGCCCTCGCGCAGGGCGCTGACCACGCCCCGCGCCGTCCGCGGGCCCAGGGGCACGGCGACATGGTCGCCGATGGCCAGCTCCATGCCCTCCGGCTCGGCATAGTCGAACGCCTCGGGCAGGGGCATGGGCAGAAGGATGGAGGCGATGCGCGTCACAGGTAGTTCCATACGCCAAGAGCAGCTAAAAGCAGCCCCATGCAGCTGTTTCTCGACACCACCGACACCGCCGTCCTGAAGGACCTCGTCGCCACCGGCCTGGTCGACGGCGTGACCACCAACCCGACTCTGATCGCCAAGTCCGGCCGGCCGATGGCCGAGGTCATCGCCGAAATCTGCGATCTCGTCGAGGGGCCGGTCAGCGCCGAGGCCGTTGCTGTCGACGCCGAGGGCATGCTGGCGGAAGGGCGCAAGCTGGCGGGCATCGCCCCCAATGTGGTGGTCAAGGTGCCGCTGACCAGGGCCGGCCTGATCGCGACCGCCGAGTTCGCCCGCGAAGGCATCCAGACCAACGTCACCCTGTGCTTCTCGGCCGCCCAGGCGCTGTTGGCCGCCAAGGCCGGCGCGACCTACGTCTCGCCCTTCATCGGCCGCCTGGACGACCAGACCAACGGTTCGGGGATCGAGCTGATCCAGACGATCCGCACCGTCTACGACAACTACGGCTTCGACACCGAAATCCTGGCCGCTTCGATCCGCACGGCCGCGCATGTGACCGAATCCGCCCTCGCCGGGGCCGACTGCGCGACCCTGCCGCCGGCGGTCTTCGAGTCCCTCTTCAAGCACCCGTTAACCGAGACGGGGCTTCAACAGTTCCTGAGCGACTGGGCGAAGACCGGCCAGTCGATTCTGTAGGGGAACGGACGACCGCTCCCCAAGGGCTGTTCAGGGGCGGACCATGAGTGAGGCGAAGCGCAAGGAATCGGCGACGGAAGAGCTCCGCCGCGTTCTGCGGGCCCATCCGCACGTCATCCGGGACGACGTCGAGCTGCTGGCCGACCTGGGCCTGCGGGTGGACGCCGCCAATCTCGTCGACTTCGGGCCGGCGGCGCTGGCCCGCGTCAACGCCGCCCACAAGCGCGAATCGAAGGTCCGCAAGCAGCTCGAGGCTACGGCGCGGGCCAACTTCGCCGCCCAGGCCCAGACCCATGCGGCGGTCATCGACATGCTGGAGGCCCGCAACCTCTCGGACCTCGCCCGCCGGGTGGACGAGATGGCGGCGCTGCGGTTCGGGCTGGTCGGGGCGGTGATCGCCATCGAGGGGCCGGAGCGGACGCCCGCCGGCTGGCACGCCCTGGTCGAGGGGCAGACCGACCTGATCCTGGGCCCGCAGCGCCTGCATCGCATGGGCTTCCACGCCCCGGCCCGGGGCCTGTTCGGCGCCAAGGCGGACGAGGTCCGCTCGATGGCCATGGTCCGGCTGGCGATCTGGGAGCCGGCGCGCCAGGGCGTTCTGGCCTTCGGCTCGCCGGACGCGGAGGGGTTCACCAAGGACATGGGCGCCGAGCTGGTCGCCTTCCTGGCTCGGGTGCTTGAACGGACGGCGGAGCGATGGCCGGTGCTGTGACCACTGCGCGCGAGGCCATGCAGGCCTGGCTGGACCACCTCGCCAACGAGCGGCGGGTCTCGCCGCGCACGGTCGAGGCCTATCTGGGCGCGGTGCAGCCCTATCTGTTCTTCCTGGAGCAACATCGCGGCGAGACCCTGAGTCTGGCCGCGACGGGAACGATCACGCCGGCCGAGGTCCGCGCCTATCTGGCCCACCGGCGCGGTGGCGACCGTCCGCTGTCGGCGCGGTCGGTGTCGCAGGCGCTGTCGGCCATCCGCTCCTATCACGCCTTCCTCGATCGCCGTCTCTCCACGCCCAACCCCGCCCTGACCCTGGTGAAGGGGCCCCGCGTGAAGCCCGGCGCGCCGCGCCCGGTCAGTGAGGACAACGCCCGCGGTTTGATCGAGGAGGCCGCCCAGGATCCCGACCGCGCCGAATGGGAGGCCGTGCGTGACGAGGCGGTGCTGACCCTGCTCTGGGGCTGCGGCCTGCGGATCAGCGAGGCGCTGTCGGTGAAGCGCTCGGATGCGCCGCTGGGCGACAGCCTGCGCATCCTCGGCAAGGGCTCCAAGACCCGGATCGTGCCGGTGCTGCCGGCCGTGCGCGAGGCCGTCGACGCCTATCTGGCCGCGGTCCCCTTCGCCCTGGCGCCCGATGAGCCGCTGTTCCGCGCCCCGCGCGGCGGGCCGCTGAGCCCCCGTCACGTCCAGGCGCGGATGCAGACCCTGCGTAGTCGTCTGGGCCTGTCCGACCGCGCCACGCCGCATGCCCTGCGACACAGCTTCGCCACCCACCTGCTCGGCGCCGGCGCGGACCTCCGCTCGATCCAGGAACTGCTCGGCCACGCCTCGCTGTCGACGACGCAGAAGTACACGGCGGTGGACGCGGAGGCCCTGCTGGGGGCCTACGCCAAGGCGCATCCGCGGGCCTAGCGCCGCTCTTCCTAGTCATCCTGGGCTGGCGCGCAGCGCCGGATCGAAAGACCCAAGGCGGGCCAGCGCGGATCGCCCCTGCGTCCTTCGACACGCGCTCTTCGAGCGCTGATCAGGATGGTTGGGGAGAGAGAATGAACGCGAAACCGGCGGCCCGCGGCGCCTTGAAGGAGGCGCCGCGGGCCGCCATGGCCTGACCCCCCAGTCAGGCCGCGTCCGCGGTCGTCGTCGGCTTCGTGGTCAGGTCGCGATCAACCAGGGCCTGAAGCAGCGCCGCCAGACGGTCCGCCTCGGCCTGGAGCCGTGCGACGTCGCGGTCGTGCGGCAGGTCGGTGCGGATCGTCGGCGGCGAGACGGCGACCTGGACGAGGTTGGTCGCCTCGTTCGGGTCGGTGTGGAGGTCGTACATCTCCCACTGGTCGGCCTCGACGCCGTTAGGGTCGAAGTAGCGGGCCAGCTTGAAGCCCTTGGTCCGGACGCAGTGGATGTTGTTGGGCTGGCGGACGGAGCCTGGGGCCAGGGCCACGGGATCGTTGCGGCCGACGCCCTCCCGGACGGCCTCGACCACCGCGTTGAAGACCACGAATTCCTTCTCGCACTTGATGTTCTGCGGGTTGTCGAGCGGCGGCAGCGGGGCGGTGATCTCGTCGGTGGTGACGAACAGCACGCCCTGGCGCTCGCGGCCGTCGGGTTCGGTGACCGTCGTGGTGTCGCCCTTGAGCAAGCCCGACAGGTCAACGCCCGGCAGCGGCGGCACGTCCTTGTGGCGGCCGAGCTGCAGCATCAGGTGGCGGGTCCGCTCGCGCCAGTCCTGATCTTTGCCCGCCAGGCCCAGGATGGTCGGCACGATGTCGATGTGGCTGGTGAGTTCGTCGAGCTGATGCTGGGCGGTCGAGGTCATCGACGGCGGGAAGCGGACGACCACTGGCACATGCAGCGCCTCCTGATAGGCCGTGTGCCACTTCTCGATCATCATGCCGTGGGCGGCGGCGTACTCGCCGTGGTCCGCCAGGAAGACGACGATGGTGTTGTCGGCCTGGCCGGTCTCTTCCAGCGTCCGCAGCACCGCCGAGATGTGCCCGTCCACCACGGCGTGGAGCCAGGCGTAGAGCTGGATGAAGTTCAGCGCCGACTGGTTGGGATCGTCCGAAAGCTGGAACGGGATGGGGCCCTGCAGGGCGATGGCCGCGGCCTCGGCGGTCGCCTTCTTCATGTCGGTCGGATCGGTCCGATGGACGACGTTGAAGCCGGTTTTGGAGTTCAGGGCCAGGCTGACCTTGTAGGAATAGTCGAACTGGCAGGCCGGCTTGGTGGACAGGTCCTCGTTCTGTGTCGGCGAGGCCGTGGCGCAGGCCTGCGGAAAGCCCAGCGGATTGAGCGGGACCTTGGCCGTCCCCTGGGTGGGCGGCGGCGTGACCTGGCCGCCGAGCGGGATGGTCAGGGACTGGAAGATCGACTGGGTTCCCGAACCGTCGGGCGTCGGCAGGGCCTGGGCGATCACCGCCGGATAGGTCGCGATGTCGTGCGGGTTGGTGAACGAGGCCACCGCGAACCAGGGCAGGGTCTCGTTCGGCCCCGCTGCGTAGGGGTCGACCTGCTGCTCCTCGGCCAGCACCCGGTTGTAGTCGTCGGCCAGGGCCTGGCGGCGCAGGAAGGCGCAGACCGAATCGGTGAAGCCGGCGTCGCGATAGACGCCGAGGTTGTTGGGCGCCGCCCCATGCGGTTCGGGCCAGGATTCCTCCCAGTTGTCGAAGCCGAAGGTCTCCAGCGAATGATCCGGCGGATTGCTGACGTGCCATTTGCCGAAGTAGTGGGTCGTGTAGCCGGCGTGGCGCATCCAGGTTCCCAGCGTCGGGACGCCGTCGGCCTCAAGCCAGGGGAAGTTCGGGGAGTCGCCGCTCTTGAACAGGCCGTCGGTCTGGGTGACCCCGGTGCGGGTTCCATACTGGCCGGTGTAGATCACGGCCCGGCTGGGCGTGCAGGCGCTCGATGCGATGGTGTGGTTGCGCAGCACCACCGAATTCTCGCGCAGGGCCAGCAGGCCGGGGAAGTAACGGGCGTAGGGGTTGGTTTCGTCGACCTCGCCCTGGAAGCCGAGGATGTCCTTCAGCGGCTGGGCGAAGCCGGCGTCGGGACCATAGGAGAAACGCGGAAACCGGTACTGGTCGCAGGTGATCAGCAGGATGTTCGGTCGCTTGGCGGTCATGTCCGTCTCCCCGTGGCGTTGCGCCGGGGCGGCCGGGACGTCCGGCCGCGCCGGTGAAGAGAGGGCGGAACGACCCATCCACGGGTCGATCACTTACCCATGGGTAACTAAATCACATCTCGCCAGGGTTGTGGAGTCGCTTTTGGCGCGAACCGGCGCCTAGAGCCTGGCCGCCAGGTGGCTGCGCAGGTCGTGCAGCGTCGCCACCGGCGTCCGGTCGGGGAAGGCTTCGGCCCCGAGCGCCCAGAGCCGCTTGCCGAGGTCATGCTCCGACAGGCCGGCGGCGAGCAGGGCGTCGACCTCGGCGATCGCCGTCTCGACCCGTGTCCGGCTCCAGTCCTTCAGCAGCGCATCGATGGTCGCGCCCCAGCCCGGACCAGCGGCGACCACCTCCTGACGGAAGGTGGCCAGCAGGCCCGGCAGCTCGACGAAGGCTTCCAAAATCGTATCGCTCACGCCAGTTTCCCCCTTGCCCAGACTCCGGCTTCCTCGATCGCCCGGCGGCCCGCGCCCAGCCATTCGGCGAAGGCGTGCCAGACGTGAATCATCTCCGGCCAGATCTCGACCCGCACCTCGACCCCGGCCAGCCCGGCCCGCTCGGCCAGCAGGGTGGCGTCGCTGGCCAGAATCTCCTGGCTGCCCGCGTGGATCAGCATCGGCGGCAGGTCGTGCAGGTCGGCCAGGGCCGGTGAGGCCAGCGGATGGCCCGGGCCTTCGCCCTGCAGATAGGCGTCGGCCATGTCCTGAAGCCCCTCCCGGGTGAGCATCGGGTCATGCAGCACGGCGGCGTAGGCGGCTCCGGTCTGCGCGAGATTGGCCCAGGGGCTGATCGCGAACAGGCCGGCCGGCTGCGGCAGGCCGCTGTCGCGGATGGCGATGGCCGTGGCGATGGTCAGACCGCCGCCGGCGCTGTCGCCCGCGATGATGATGCGGCCCGGCTCAACGCCCTCGCCGAGCAGATGGCGGTAGGCCTTCACCGCATCGTCGACCGCGGCAGGGAAACGATGCTCGGGCGCCAGCCGATAGTGAGGGACCAGGGCCGGGCAGCCGATCGCCGACGCCAGTCGCGCGGCCAGGGGGCGATGGCTGCGGGGACTGCCGACGCAATAGCCGCCGCCGTGCAGATAGAGCAGGGCGCGGTTCGGCGCCGCGCCGGCCGGCGTCAGCAGCTCAGCCTCCAGTCCGGCGATGTCGACGCTCTCGACGGCCAGGCCGTCGGGGAGCTTCGCCGCCGCCCCGAAGGCGTCCATGCCGGTGCGACGGTCCTCCCAGCCGCCAGGGCCGTTCTCGACGTCGCGCAGCTGGGCCAGCAGCTCGCGCACGGCGGTGATCTCGACGTCCCGCCAGACGGGCGCCCCATGAGTCATCGTTCTCTCCCTCGTCTTTTTAGGAGAGCGTAGGTCGATGAACGTGGGCTTGGCTAGCGGCTCTTGCGGATCGGCCGCTCAGGCGGCGCGCGGCGAGGTCCCGTCGAGACCTCGCCGTCGCGGGATCAGGCCTGCATCGTCCAGCCTTCGACGCCCATGGCCGCCTGGCGCAGGGCCTCGGAGCGGGTCGGGTGCGGGTGGCAGGTGCGGGCGACGTCTTCCGACGCGCCGGCGAACTCCATGGCCACGCAGTATTCGGCGATCATGTCGCCGACGTTGGGGCCGACCATGTGCGCGCCCAGGATGCGGTCGGTCTTGGCGTCGGCCAGCACCTTCACGAAGCCCTCGGTCTCGTGATTGATCTTGGCGCGGCTGTTGGCCATGAACGGGAACTTGCCGACCTTGTAGGCGACGCCCGCGGCCTTCAGCTCCTCTTCGGTCTTGCCGACCGTGGCCACTTCCGGCTTGGTGTAGATGACGCCCGGAATGATGTCGTAGTTGATGTGGCCGGCCTTGCCCGCGATCAGCTCGATGGCGGCCACGGCCTCGTCCTCGGCCTTGTGGGCCAGCATCGGGCCGGTGGTCACGTCGCCGACGACCCAGACGCCCGGAGCGGTGGTCTTGTGGTGGTCGTTGCCGATCACGCCGCGCTTGTCGGTCTCGACGCCGACTGTCTCCAGGCCAAGGCCCTGGGTGTAGGGGCGGCGGCCGATGGCGACCAGGACGTAGTCGGCCTTGAGGGTCTCGGCCGCGCCGCCGGCGACCGGCTCGACGGTCAGCTCAACGCCCTTGCCGGTGGTCTTCGCGCCGGTGACCTTGCTGCCCAGCTTGAACTGGAAGCCCTGCTTGGTCAGCGCGCGCTGGAAGGTCTTGGCGACCTCCTCGTCCGTGCCCGGGATGATGCGGTCCAGGAACTCGACGACGGTGACTTCGGCGCCCAGCCGACGCCAGACCGAGCCCAGCTCCAGGCCGATGACGCCAGCGCCGATGACGATCAGCGACTTGGGAACTTCCGGCAGCGACAGGGCGCCGGTGGAGTCGACGATGCGCTTGTTGTCGACCTCGACGCCCGGCAGCGGGGTCGGCTCCGAGCCGGTGGCGATGACGATGTTCTTGGCTTCATGGGTGGTCTCGGAGCCGTCCGCGGCCTTCACCACCACCTTGCCGGGTCCGTCGATGCGGCCCCAGCCCTTCAGCCATTCGACCTTGTTCTTCTTGAACAGGAACTCGATGCCCTTGGTCAGGGCGGTCACGCTCTCGGCCTTCTGGGCCATCATCTGTTCGAGGTTCAGCTTGGGCTTCACCTCGATGCCGAGCTTGGCGAACTCGCCGCCGGCCGCGGCCTCATAGAACTCCGACGCATGCAGCAGCGCCTTCGACGGCATGCAGCCCACGTTCAGGCAGGTGCCGCCCAGGGTCTCGCGCCCTTCGACGCAGGCGACCTTCAGGCCCAGCTGGCCGGCGCGGATCGCCGCGTTGTAGCCGCCGGGGCCGCCCCCGATGATGACGACGTCGTACTGAGCCATGGGAATAAGCCGCTTTCTCTCGATGCAGTCCGGTATATGGGGGCGCGGGCGCGTCCTCGCGAGGCGGTTTAAGGCGTCAGGTCCCTAGGTCAACACAAGAGACCCCGAAAACGGGTTTGAACGCCCGGTTCTCACGCCTTGGCGCGCCTTCGGCTGAACAGGAACAGCAGGATGACCAGCGCGCCGCCCTCGACCTTGAGCAGGGTCAGCAGCGCCTCGCCTTCGGCCGGCGTGTAGGCGACGCCCCAGAGCGACAGGCCCCTGTGGAGCCAGCTCACCCCGTCGACGGCCAGGGCCAGGACGGCGACCCAGACCGCGCCCAGCGGATAGCGGCCGGCCATGCTCAGCGCGACGAACCGGATCAGCGCCGCGGCCGCGACCACGGCGATCGGCTGCCACAGCCAGGCGGAGGCGGCCGGCGCCAGCCATCGCTCGGGTTCGAGCTCCCCGATCCACGGGATGAGGTGAACGCCCTCGTAGATCAGGAGCCTGGCGTCCTCCGCCGACAAGGCGCTGCCGATCAGGGCAAGGTGGGGCGCCGCGTGGAAGAACAGGGCGGCGAGGATGACGGCGGTCGCCGGCCAGCGCTTCCAGGGGACGGCGAGCGGGGCCTGCTGGAGGTCGAACCGAGGCGGCCGGCGCGAAGCCCTGGCTGGGCGGGTCTTGCCCTGCGCCGGTCGACTCCGCGGCGCGACATCGACGATCCCGGCGGTTCGGCGCGGGCCTGTGCCGAGGTCGAGGTCGAGGTCGCGGGCTCGGGCGCGAGGCCATGACCACCGCCAGCGGCGAGGCGGGCCGGAGACGATGTTGCGATCGTCGTCGATCATCGGGCGCGGTTCAGACAGGATTGAAGAAGATGTTGGCGATCATCAGGACCACGCCGCCCACGACGGCCAGCAGCGCGCCGGCGATGATCATGCCGGACAGCAGTTCGGCGAAGGGGCGGCTGTTGCGGCCGCGACCCGTGGCCAGCCAGCCGGCCGCCGGGCCCAGCGTCAGGCCCAGGCCCATGGCCAGGGCGCGCCGCCCGTTCGATAGCGGCTCGATCGGCTCGTAGGGTTCGAACTCGTCGTTGTAGGGCGGCGGTCCGCTCAGCAGCGCCAGGGTGTCGAGCAGATCTTCCTCGGCGACGCTGAGGCGGAAACCGCCGAGCGCCTTCTGCTCCAGCCAGAACACGCTGCCGTAGTGAACGTCGGACACGGCCGGATCGATGCCGGCCGAGCGCAGCAGCGAGGCGGCGACCTGCGCCTCGGACAGGGTATGGAATCTCGCGGCTTCGACCAGCGCCATGTCGCCTCCCGGATCGCCACCATCGCGCGAACCCGTCGACCGGGAAAGCCCGCGTGCGCTTTCGGTCGCGGCCGGCCCCGGCTAGTAGGGTTCTCCGACAAGACATGGGGAAGACGCATGGGGTTTCACAAGGCGCTCGCGGTCGCGTTGGGTCTGGCCGTGGTCGCAGGGGCTGGCGGCGTCCAGGCTCAGACCACGCCGGTGGCGCAAGGCCGGCCGGTCGTCATCGGCCAGTCCTATGCGCTGGAGTCGAAGATCCTGGGCGAGACCCGGCGGTTCAACGTCCGGCTGCCCGCAGGTTACGACGCGGCCAAAGGGACCTATCGCGTGCTCTACCTGCTGGACGGCGGAGAGCGGGAGGACTTCCCCCATATCGCCGGCCTGATGCAGCTGTGCGGCCTGGTCGGGACCTGCGAGGAGATGATCGTGGTCGGGATCGAGGGGACCGACCGCCGCCGTGACATGACCTATCCGTCGAAGGATCCCGAGGACCTGAAGATGGCCCCGACCAGCGGCGGCTCGGAGCGGTTTCGTCGCTTCATCGCCGAGGAGCTCCAACCCTTGGTGACGGCGAGATACGGCGCCGGCAAGTCGACCCTCATGGGCGAATCGCTGGCCGGGCTGTTCGTGGTCGAGACCTTCCTCCGCACGCCGGGACTGTTCGACGACTACATCGCGATCAGCCCCAGCGTCTGGTGGGACAGGAACTCCCTGACCGACGGCGCATCGGCGCTGCTGGCCGCCCAGCCGGCCGGGGAACGCCGCCTGTACCTGACCATCGCCGACGAGGGGCGCGAGATGCAGACCGGCGTTGACGACCTGGTCGCGGCGCTGAAGGCCAAGACCCCGGCGGGGCTGACCTGGACCTATGCGCCGATGTCCGGCGAGACTCACGCGACCATCTACCATCCGGCGGCGCTGGCGGCCTTCCGCAAGCTCTACGCCCCGCCGCCCGAGGCGAAGTAGCCGAAGAAAAACCCGCGTCCTGGGCAGGGCGCGGGTTTCTTGATCCTAAGCCGAATATCCCGGCCTTCGCCGGGACGCTCGGATAGGAGGCTCGCCCGCTAGGGCAGCGGCTGAGCCGCGCCGTAGCGACGGCCGAGGTAGCGCAGGATGGCCTTCTCGTCGGAGATGAAGGTCAGGCCGCCCGCCGTCTCGATCCCCTCGCCCTCGGCGGGCTCGGCCAGGATCAGCAGCGGCAGGCCCTGATGCGCCTCGCCGACCAGATCGACGACCGGCCGCCGGGGCCGCGGAAACGGCACATAGGCGACCTCCAGCTGCTCCCGGACGTGCGGGAAGGCCGCGAGAAAGCCCTCGACCATGGCGCAGGGCGGACAGAACCAGCCCCGGCCGAGGTCGTCCTCCAGCGCCGGGTTCTCGAACCCGGTCGCCGGAAGCAGGAACAGTCGGTCCTTCAAGCCCTAGAGGTCCAGCAGCAGGCGCTGCGGGTCCTCGATGTACTCCTTCACCTTGACCAGGAAGGTCACGGCGCCCTGGCCGTCGACCACGCGGTGGTCGTAGCTGAGGGCGAGGTACATCATCGGGCGGGCGACGATCTGGCCGTTCACGACCATCGGACGTTCCTTGATGGCGTGCATGCCCAGGATGCCCGACTGCGGCGCGTTCAGGATCGGCGTCGACATCAGCGAGCCGTAGATGCCGCCGTTGGTGATCGAGAAGGTGCCGCCCTGCAGGTCTTCCAGGGCCAGCTGGCCGTCGCGGGCCTTCTTGCCCAGGCCGCCGATGGTCTTCTCGATCTCGGCCAGGTTCAGGGCGTCGGCGTCACGGACGACCGGCACGACCAGGCCCTTCTCGGTGCCGACCGCGATGCCGATGTCATAGTGGTTCTTGTAGACCAGGGTGTCGCCGTCGATCTCGGCGTTGACCGCCGGGATGTCCTTCAGCGCCGCGATGCAGGCCTTCACGAAGAAGGACATGAAGCCCAGCTTCACGCCGTGGCGCTTCTCGAACACGTCCTTGTATTGGTTGCGCAGGGCCATGACCGCCGTCATGTCGACCTCGTTGAAGGTCGTCAGCATGGCGGCCGTGTTCTGGGCCTCCTTCAGGCGGCGGGCGATGGTCTGACGCAGACGCGTCATCTTCACCCGCTCTTCGCGCTCGTGGATCGGACGCGGCGCGGCCGGGGTCGGAGCGGGCGCCGGCGCCGAGGCGCGGGCTTCCAGGGCGGCCAGGGCGTCGCCCTTGGTGATGCGGCCATCCTTGCCGGTGCCGGCGACGGAGGCCGGGTTCAGGCCGGTCTCGGTCACGATGCGCTGCACCGACGGAGCCAGCTGCTCCGGGGCGGCCTTGGCGGGCGCCGGGGCGGCGGCGGCCGGCGCGGGGGCCGGTTCAGCCTTCGGCGCGGGAGCCGGAGCAGCGGCGGCGGGCGCGGCCGAGGCCGCGGCGCCGGCGGCGACGACGCCGAGCAGCGCGCCCGGCTCGACCGTGGCGCCGTCGGCGGCGGCGATGCTTTCCAGCACGCCGTCGGCCGGCGAGGCCACTTCCAGGCTCACCTTGTCGGTTTCCAGCTCGACGAGGATTTCGTCCTTCTTGACCGCCTCGCCCGGCTTCTTGGTCCAGCGGGCGACCGTCGCTTCCGTGACGGATTCGCCCAGGGCGGGGGTCATGATGTCGGCCATCGGTCCGGTCTCTTCTTTCGTTCGTACGGTTCTAAGCCTGGGATGCGTCGCTTACGCGAACGCCTCGGTCAGGAAGTTTTCGAGTTCTTTGAGGTGGCGGCTCATCAGGCCGGCGGCCGTGGACGCCGAGGCCGGGCGGCCGACGTAGCGGGCGCGCTTGGCCTTCACGTCCATGCGGTCCAGGGTCAGCTCCAGCCACGGGTCGACGAAGGTCCAGCCGCCCATGTTCTTCGGCTCTTCCTGGCACCAGACCAGCTCGGCGTTCTTGAAGCGGTTCAGCACCTGGCTGACCGACTTCAGCGGCCACGGATAGAACTGCTCCAGACGCAGGATGTAGACGTCGTCCCGGCCGGTCTTGGCGCGCTGGTCGACCAGGTCGAAGTAGACCTTGCCCGAGCACATGATGACGCGCTTGATCTCGGCGTCCGGCTTCAGGGTGATCCCGCCGACGTCGCAGCCCGCCTCGGCGCCGTCCACCATCACGCGGTGGAAGCTGGAGCCGTCGGCCATGTCGCTGAGGTTGCTGACCGCCTTCTTGTGACGCAGCAGGCTCTTGGGCGTCATGATGACGAGCGGCTTGCGGAACTCGCGATGCACCTGGCGGCGCAGGGCATGGAAGTAGTTCGCCGGCGTCGAGCAGTTGACGATCTGCATGTTGTCTTCGGCGCACGACTGCAGGAAGCGCTCGAGGCGCGCGGAGCTGTGCTCCGGTCCCTGGCCCTCGTAGCCGTGCGGCAGCAGCATCACCAGGCCGCTCATGCGGAGCCACTTGCGCTCGCCCGAGCTGATGAACTGGTCGATGACCACCTGGGCGCCGTTCACGAAGTCGCCGAACTGGGCTTCCCAGAGCGTCAGGGTATTCGGGTCGGCCAGCGAGAAGCCATACTCGAAGCCCAGCACCGCCTCTTCCGACAGCGCCGAGTCGATGACCTCGTAGTTGGCCTGGCCCGGACGGATGTTGTTGAGGGGCGTGTAGTGCTCCTCGTTGGTCTGGTCGATCAGGTCCGAGTGGCGCTGGGTGAAGGTGCCGCGCACGCTGTCCTGGCCGGACAGGCGAACGGGGAAGCCCTCGTCGAGCAGGGTGGCGAAAGCCAGGTGCTCGGCGGTGCCCCAGTCGAGCCCTTCGCCGGCCTCGATGGCGGCCCGGCGGGCGTCGATCACGCGGCGGACGGTCTTGTGCACGTCGACGCCGGCCGGGATCGTGGTGATCTTCAGGCCCAGGTCGACCAGCTTCTGCATCGCGACGCTGGTCTTGCCGCGGCGCTCTTCGTCGCCGGGCAGGGCCAGGCCCTTCCACTTGCCGTCCAGCCAGTCGGCCTTGTTGGCCTTGTAGCTCTTGCCGGCGTCGAACTCGGCGTCGAGGAAGGCGGCGAACTCGTCGACCCAGCCGTCGCCCTCGGCCTGGGTGATCACGCCTTCGCCGATCAGGCGGTTGGCGTAGATCTCGCGGGTCGAGAGCTGATCCTTGATGCGGGCGTACATCAGCGGCGACGTCATCGTCGGATCGTCGCCTTCGTTGTGGCCGAACCGCCGGTAGCAGAACATGTCGATGACGACGTCCTTGCCGAACTGCTGGCGGTATTCGGTGGCGACCTTGGCCGAGAAGGTGACGGCCTCGGGGTCGTCGCCGTTCACATGGAAGATCGGCGCCTCGACCATCAGCGCGACGTCCGACGGGTACGGGCTGGTCCGGCTGTAGGCCGGGGCGGTGGTGAAGCCGATCTGGTTGTTGACGATGAAGTGGATCGTTCCGCCGACGCGGTAGCCCTTCACGCCGGAGATGGCGAAGCACTCGGCCACGACGCCCTGGCCCGCGAACGCGGCGTCGCCGTGCAGCAGCAGCGGCAACACGTGCCCGCGGCCGGCGTCCGGCGTCTCACGCAGGGTGAAGGCCTGTTTGGCGCGCGCCTTGCCCAGGACGACCGGGTTGACGATCTCCAGGTGCGAGGGGTTGGCGGTCAGCGACAGGTGGACGCTGTTGTCGTCGAACGACCGGTCCGACGAGGCGCCCATGTGGTACTTCACGTCGCCCGAGCCCTCGATGTCCGAGGGGACCGACGAGCCGCCTTGGAATTCGTGGAAGATGACGTGGTAGGGCTTGCCCATCACGGCGGCGAGCACGTTCAGGCGACCACGGTGCGGCATGCCCAGGACGATGTCCTTCACGCCCAGCGCGCCGCCGCGCTTGATGATCTGTTCCATGGCCGGGACCATGGCCTCGCCGCCGTCCAGGCCGAAGCGCTTGGTGCCGGGGAAGCGCTTGTGCAGGAAGCGCTCGAAGCCTTCGGCCTCGATCAGCTTCTTCAGGATGGCGATCTTGCCTTCCTTGGAGAAGTTGATCTCCTTGTCGCGGCCCTCGATCCGCTCCTGCAGCCACGCCTTCTCCTTCGGATCGGAGATGTGCATGTACTGGATGCCGATCGTGCCGCAGTAGGTGCGGCGCAGGATGACCAGGATCTCGCGCAGGGTGGCCGTCTCCAGGCCCAGCACGTAGTCGAGGAAGATCGGGCGGTCGTAGTCGGCCTCGGTGAAGCCGTAGGTCGCCGGGTCCAGCTCGGTGGCGTCGCCCGGCGGCGTGGTCATGCCGAGCGGGTCGAGGTTGGCCCGTAGGTGGCCGCGCATCCGGTAGGCCCGGATCATCATGATCGCGCGCAGGCTGTCGAGCGTGGCGGCGCGGACGTCGGCCGGGGCCGCGGTCGGCTGCTTGGCCTCGATGGTCTTGCCGAGCTTGGCTTCGACCGCCGGCCACAGGCCGTCGATGGCCGAGAGCCAGTCGGGCCGTTGGGCCGGAACCTGATTGGGCGTCCAGGCCGGCTTGGCGGCGGCCTTCTTCACCTCATCGGCGCGGTCTTGCAGGGAAGCGAAGAAGCTGGCCCACGAGGGGTCGACCGAGCCCGGATTTTCCGCCCATCTGGCGTAGAGATCTTCCACGAAGCCGGCGTTCGCGCCGTACAGGAAGGAAGTTTCGGTCAAAACCTGGTTGATGATGCCTGCGTCGTCCGCCATCGCTCTCGCGCCTTGCCGCCCACACGGCGGCTTACCGTCGGGTCGTAAATATAGTCTCTCGCGCCCGGCTTCTTAGAGGAAACCGGCCCCCTTGGCGCATAAAATTGAGCCCGAACGTCATGCGTTCGGGCTCTGGATGGTCAGTTTTAGCCCTTGAGCACTTCAAGGAGCGTCTCGCCGAGCCTCGCCGGCGAGGGCGAGACCCGGATGCCGGCCGCTTCCATCGCGGCGATCTTGTCTTCCGCGCCGCCCTTGCCGCCCGACACGATCGCGCCGGCGTGGCCCATATGGCGTCCCGGAGGCGCCGTGCGGCCGGCGATGAAGCCGACCATCGGCTTCTTGCGGCCGCGCTTGGCCTCGTCCTTCAGGAACTGGGCGGCGTCCTCTTCGGCGCTGCCGCCGATCTCGCCGATCATGACGATCGACTTGGTCGCCTCGTCGGCCAGGAACATCTCCAGGACGTCGATGAACTCGGTGCCCTTGACCGGGTCGCCGCCGATGCCGACCGCGGTGGTCTGGCCCAGGCCCGCGTTGGTGGTCTGGAACACGGCTTCGTAGGTCAGGGTGCCCGAGCGCGAGACGACGCCCACCGAACCCTTCGAGAAGATCGAGCCCGGCATGATGCCGATCTTGCACTCGCCCGGCGTCAGGACGCCCGGGCAGTTCGGACCGATCAGGCGCGACTTGGAGCCGGCCAGGGCCTTCTTCACCTTGACCATGTCCAGCACCGGGATGCCCTCGGTGATGCAGACGATCAGCGGGATTTCGGCGTCGATGGCTTCCAGGATCGAGTCGGCCGCGAACGGCGGCGGGACGTAGATCACCGAGGCGTCGGCGCCGGTGGCTTCCTTGGCTTCGCCGACCGTGTCGAACACGGGCAGGCCGATGTGCGTCTGGCCGCCTTTGCCGGGCGTGACGCCGCCGACCATCTTGGTGCCGTAGGCGATGGCCTGCTCAGTGTGGAACGTGCCCTGGGCGCCGGTGATGCCCTGGCAGATGACCTTGGTGTTGGAACCGATAAGAACCGACATTAGCGGGCGCCCTTCACGGCGGCGACGATCTTCTCAGCGCCGTCCGACAGATCGTTGGCGGCGATGACGTTCAGGCCGCTTTCGTTGATGATCTTCTTGCCCAGCTCGACGTTGGTGCCTTCCAGGCGAACCACGAGCGGAACCTTCAGACCGACTTCCTTGACGGCCTCCACCACGCCCTCGGCGATGATGTCGCAGCGCATGATGCCGCCGAAGATGTTGACCAGGATGCCCTTCACGGCCGGATCGGCGGTGATGATCTTGAAGGCCGCGGTGACCTTCTCCTTGCTGGCGCCGCCGCCGACATCGAGGAAGTTGGCCGGCTCGGCGCCGTACAGCTTGATGATGTCCATGGTGGCCATGGCCAGGCCGGCGCCGTTGACCATGCAGCCGATCTCGCCGTCCAGGGCGATGTAGGCCAGGTCGTACTTGCTGGCCTCGATCTCCTTGGGGTCCTCTTCCGTCTCGTCGCGCAGTTCGCGGATGTCGGCGTGACGGAACAGGCTGTTGCCGTCGAACGAGACCTTGGCGTCCAGGACGCGCAGGTGGTCGTCGCCCGTGACGATCAGCGGGTTGACCTCCAGCATCGACATGTCCTTGGCCAGGAACGCCGTGTAGAGCTGGGTCAGCAGCGAGGCCGCTTCCTTGGCCAGGCCGCCGGTCAGGCCCAGGGCCTTGGCCAGCGCGCGCTGGTGGGTCGGCCACACGCCGGTGGCGGGGTCGATGGAGAAGGTGTGGATCTTCTCGGGCGTGTCGTGAGCCACGTCCTCGATGTTCATGCCGCCTTCGGTCGAGGCCACGACCGAAACCTGCGAGGTTTCGCGGTCGACGAGCAGCGACAGGTAGAATTCCTTGGCGATGTCGGCGCCTTCCTCGATGTAGAGGCGGTTCACCTGCTTGCCCTTCGGACCGGTCTGGTGGGTCACCAGCACGCGGCCGAGCATCTCCTCGGCGTTGGCGCGGACGTCCTCGACCGACTTGACGACGCGGACGCCGCCCTTGCTGTCGGGGCCCAGGCCTTCGAAGCGGCCCTTGCCGCGGCCGCCGGCGTGGATCTGGCTCTTCACCACGAAGACGGGGGTGCCGAGCTTCTCGGCCGCGCTCGCGGCCTCGTCGGGGGTGAAGGCGGCAAAGCCGCGGGGAACGGGGACGCCGAATTCGGCCAGGACGGCCTTGGCCTGATGCTCGTGGATATTCATCGCGCTCTTGGGTCTCGCGGATGCCGGGGAAAGTGGCCCGCGATCGCGGGTCGGGGCGGGTTATAGGCGCGCGCCCTCGCGTCACGCAACCCGACGGCCGCAATAGGAAAAAAGAACCCCGCCATGTGAATGGCGGGGTTCGATCGTTGCCAGGTTTCCGCGAACGGAAGGCAGCCTGTCCTAGTACTTCGCGGTCAGGCGCAGAGTGAAGGTCCGCGGCGCGCCGTAGTAGGCGGTGCGGATGTTGCCGACCGACGAGAATTCCTGGGCGTCGACCTTGTAGACCTCGTCGCTCAGGTTCTGGCCGTACAGGCCCGCCGAGTAACGGCGGTCGGCGTCTTCCCAGACCACGCGGGCGTCGAACAGCCAGACATTGTCGTCCCACATGCCCGGATACCGAACGCCGGTCGTCGTGGTGTTGTCGACGGCGAGCGCGATCTCGGAGCGGTACTTGGCTTGGGCCCCGACGGTCAGGCGGCCCGAGCCGCCCAGATCCCACTCGTACTGGGCGCCGTAGCGGGCGGTCCATTTCGGGGTGAAGGCCGGTTGCTGGAACGAGCGGTCGCCGCCCGGGAAGCGGGTGTCGTCGAAGTCCTCGTACTTGGCGTTCAGCAGGCCGAGCTGGGCGTCGAGCAGCAGGCCCGGGATCGGACGCGCCGCGACTTCCAGTTCGGCGCCCTCGGTCTTCATGCCGCCGGCGTTGATCACCGTCAGCTCGGGGCTGGGCAGGTTGGTGCCGGGGTCGACCACGGTGCCGGAGACCCGCGCCTGGAAGTCCTCGTAGTCGTTGTGGAAGACCGTGAAGTTGAGCAGGTAGCGGCCGCCGTCCCAGGTCGTCTTCACGCCGGCTTCGTAGCTCTTGGCGATCTCGGGGCTGTAGGGCGCCTGCTCGCCGGGGTTGTTGGCGCGGCCGTTGAAGCCGCCCGACTTGAAGCCCTCGGAGTAGCGGGCGTAGGCCATGATGTTACTGGTCGCCTGCCAGCGGACGTTCAGCATCGGCGAGGTGTTGTTCCAGGCCTTGTTCAGGCCCTTGAACGCGAACGCCGGGTTGGCGGTGAAGGTCGGGTTGTTCGAGAAGGTCGAGGTCGACCGCGAGTAGGTCTTCTCCTCGTCGGTGTAGCGCAGGCCGCCGGTGATCTGGATGGCGTCGGTCAGGTCGTAGCTGACGTTGACGTAGGCCGCCTTGCTGGTGGTCTCCAGGTCGTCGTCGATCGTGCGCAGGAAGGTCGCCTTGCCGACCGGGCCGGTCGGGAACGGGTTGGGCAGCATGCCCAGCACGTCGTCGCCGAAGGCCCTCTGGTGCGAGACGATGTTCTCCTTCAGCCAGTAGACGCCGCCGACCACGGTCCAGGCGCCCTGGTCGTAGGTCAGCTGGAACTCCTGGCTGGTCTGGTCCTGGTCGACGCCGACGTAGACATCGCCCAGCGCCAACTCGGTCGCGTCGATGTCGATATAGTCGCGGGTCTTCAGGTTCCGGTAGGCGGTGATCGACTTCAGCGTCAGGGCGTCGGTGATGTTCCAGCTCACCGTGCCGCCGAAGCCGTAGTGGGTCAGCTTGGTCGAGTTGGGCAGGCCCGGCGTGGTGCGGGTCTTGAAGTCGTACTTCGGCGGGACGGCCGGCAGCGTCTTCAGCGGCACGCCGAACAGGGTGGTCAGGCTGCTGGTCGCCTGGCCGACGGCCATGGCCGCGTCGTCCTGGCTGTAGTCGGCCGACAGGTCGACGCGGACGTCGTCGGTCGGGGTCCAGGCCAACTGCGTGCGCAGGGCCCAGGTGTCCTTGTCGTTGTACTCGGCGCCAGTGACCGGATCCTCGACGTAGCCGTCGCGCTTGGACAGCAGGGCCGAGACGCCCAGGGCCAGGGTGTCGCTGACCGGGCCGGAGACGCCGCCCTTCACTTCCAGCTGGTTGTAGCTGCCGAACGCCACGGCCGCGTTGGCGCGGAAGTCCTGGCCGGGCTTGCGGGTGACGACCTTCAGCGCGCCGCCGATGGTGTTCTTGCCGTACAGGGTGCCCTGCGGTCCGCGCAGGACCTCGATCCGCTCCAGGTCGAACAGGTCGAACTGGGTGCCCCGGATCCGGCTGTAGTAGACGTCGTCGATGTAGACGCCGATGGCCGGGTCGAAGGTCTGCAGTGCGTCGGGCTGGCCGATGCCGCGGATGAAGATGTTGGTCGCGTTGCTCGAGCCGCGGCCCTGCGACAGGTTCATGTTCGGCACCGCGCCCTGCAGGCCGGTGATGTCCGCCGCCTGCACGCGGTCGAGGGCGCGCTCGTTGAACGCCGAGACGGCGCCCGGCACGGTCTGCAGGGTTTCCTCGGTGCGGCGGGCGGTGACCACGATCGCGCCGACTTCGGTCTCGCCCGCGGGGGCGGCGTCCTGAGCGGCGGCGACGGCCACGCCCGCGCTCCAGGCGGCCCCGGCCAGCAGGGCGGCCTTCCACATCGTCCTCATCTTGCTTTCCTCCCGAGCGGTCCGTTGCCCGGACCGTCAAAGTTCCAAATTCACCAGAACGCGAATTGTGGCGACCATCGGCGAACCGCGTCGCGCGCGAAAGAGGCGCGATCCTCGAACGGCGCTATTTTTCACTGAGTGATGAATTGGCGCCACATGGGGCGGCGCGCCCGCCGGGCGGTCAGATACGGGGGCGTCGGACGACCGCCTCGAAGCCCGCGGCGCAGTAGGCGTAGAGCCGTTGCCGGGCGGCGTCGAGGTCGCTGGAATGGCACTGGCCGTCCGACAGCTGATCGATCCGGCCGGTCTCCGACACGGTCAGCATCATCGAGCCGGTCAGGAACTGGTAGCACCAGTAGAGGTCGGGCAGCTCGGCGTCGGGCAGAGCGCGCTTGAGGGTCTCGACCAGCTGGTGGACCACGGGATCGAAGAAACGGTGCATGGTCTCGCCGCCCCAGGCCGGTGTGTTGTTCACCTGGGCGACCAGGGCGCAGTAGTTCTTCCAGCCCTGGCCGCCGCTGTGGGCGCGCTCGATCAGCGGGTCGACGAAGGCGGCAATGATCCCTTCCGCGGTCATGGTCCCGGGATGGGCGGCCTCGTAGGCGGTCATCGCCTCGGCGCGGTCGCGGTTGAGGATCTCGGCCCGGCGCAGCAGCACCGCGTCGAACAGCTCGCGCTTGGCGCCGAAGTAGTAGTGGATCAGGGCGGTGTCGACGCCGGCCTCGGAGGCGACCTGGCGGGTGGTGACGCCGTAGAAGCCGTGCCGCGCGAACAGTCCCTCGGCCGAGTCGAGGATCGCCTCCTTGAGGTCGACCCCGACCGATTTCGAGGGGCGGCCGCGGCCGCCGGTGCGGCCTTTGGGCTTGGCGGTGGTCATCACGCGCGCATCCTGACGGACCGGCAGAGAACGCCGGTCACGCCCCGATAGCCCTGCGTCGCGGCCGATAGCAACAGGCCTCAGCCGAACAGCAGCCGCCACATCAGCCGCCCAGGCACGAAGGCGAAGCCGCCGGCGATCAATGCTCCGCCGACGAACAGTCCCGTCATCGCCCGGCGATGGATCTCGATCCGATGCTTCCGCGCGGCGTAGATCGCGGCCGGCAGCGAGACCAGGGTCCAGCCGCTGAGCAGGTGGATCAGCGACCATACGTCGCCGTTGATGCCGACGATGAAGAGCGAGCTGCCGGCGGTGATCATCATCAAGATCGTCCAGATCCAGCCTGCGGTCCGGTGCAGCCGATCGCCCTTGCGCAGCGACAGGATGATCCCGCCCAGGGCGACCATGGCCAGGGCGGCCAGGATGTGGACCTGGATCACCCAGGGCTGGGCCGCGAACAGGGCGAGATCGGGGGCGTGCAGACGGCTCGTCTTGGCCAGGGCGATGATCTGCGGTCCGGCGTAGAGGGCCAGGGCGATGGCCGCCGCGGCGACCAGGGCCCAGCCGGCCAGGCGGCTGGCCGGGCGGATGCGGGACGGGGTGGCGGCCATGGTCGTCAGGCCTTCGCGAACACGCCGTGGAAGGTCATCGGCAGGGCCTGATCGACCGCCCAGCTGACGAGGGGGCCATCGCCGACGCGGCGCGCGTCGAGGACGTGCAGCTCGGTGCGCCTGGCGGCGATGTTGATGGTCGTGCCGACCAGCCAGCCGTCGAACTCGCCCGAGCCGCCGGGACGGGGGACGAAGACCGCCTCCTCGGTGATCTGGTCGGCGCCGAAGTCGAACGACTCGGTCCGGCCGCGCCGCCAGTCGGTGACGGCCACGGCGCGCAGCTCGGGATGGTTGGGCGAGCCCTTGGTCAGGTGGACGGTGCGGTCGCGACCCAGGCCGGCGAAGCGCGGATCGGTGCGGGGGAACTCGCCGACCACGCCGGGACGATCGAGGTCCACCCGGCCGTCGGGGCGCAGGCTGATCAGGACCATCTGGCTGTCGGCGCCGTTGACCTTGCGCCCCTGGACGAGCGCGGAGGCTCCCTCGATCGCGAAGGACGGATCCTTGTCGATGGCGGCGTCGAAGCGGATCGTCCCGTCCCGATCGCTCCAGGCGTCGCCCAGGTGGAAGAAGAACAGCGGCGGCGCCTCGAACTCGCGGCGCTTGGAGAAGTCGTCCTTGTCGACCACCAGGATCCGCGTGCCGAGCTCCGGCTTCCAGTCGTAGCTGCGCACCACCGGGGCGACGAACCGCGCCTGCACCCAGGGCTGCAGCACGATCACCAGATGCCGGTCTGTGGCGGTGAAGTCGTGGATGTAGCTGGGCCGGCCCAGGTCGATCATGTCGGCCGCTTCCAGCGCGCCGCCCGGCGACAGGCGCCAGACCAGGGCCTTGCGGCCGGAGACGCCAAGGTTCCAGACGCGGCCGTTCGGCTCGACGCGCGGATGGGCCAGGAAGGGCATGTGGGCCAGGTCGGGGCGCAGCGCCTTCGGGCCGCGGGTGGCCAGGGTGTCGGGATCCATGGCGAAGGGCGAGCCGGCTTCCCACAAGGCCCAGAGCTCGTCGCCCGCCATCAGCACCGAGGTGTTGGCGGCGCTGACGTCGTCGCTGTTGCCGACCACCGCGCCCTTGCCGGTGGAGGTGCCGAAGCCGGGCGTGACCACGGCGTCGGCCTTGGCGTCGACGCGGCGCTTGGGCGTATCGACGAACCGGGCCGCGAGGCTGGCCTGGCCGTCGCCGATGCGGAAGGCGCGCACCAGGCCGTCGCCGTCGAACCAGTGGCCGGCCGAGCCGCCCGGACGGCGGAACTTGGCCGGGCCGTTGCGGTACAGGACGCCGGTCAGATCGGCCGGCGCCCGGCCGTGCAGCTTGCGCAGCGCCTGGCGCGGCAGGCCGGCCTCGATATCGCGGACCATCAGGGTCCAGTCGCCGCCGCCCATGGCGGCCGCATGCAGGACGTCGGGATTGGCGGCGACGCCGGCGAGGGCGGCGGTCGTGGCGGCGAGGAAGTTGCGGCGGTTCATGGCGGGCTCCGGACAGGCGTGGGGCGGGCGCTGCGATCAGTCGATGGTGATGGCGTGGGCGGTTTCGCCGGGGCCGACCTCGAAGGCCGCATCGGCCCAGTCGGCCGGTCCGAAGGCGCCCCGGGCGTCGTTCGAGAAGGCGAAGGGCTCGGTCGGGATGCCGAAGGGGTTGGTCGCCATCTTCCCGTCGCCGTCGACGTCGTGGAACGCCTTCACGGCATAGCGGCCGGGCGCGAGGCCGGGCACGATCAGGGAGGCGCTGTCGCCGGTGACCGGCACGGCGAAGGTGGAGACCGCCTTGCCCTTGCCTTCGTAGCCGGCCTGGTCGGCGAACAGCTGGCCGCGGATCGCGCCGGTCGGCTGGGTGATCCCCTTGAAGGCGAGGGTCAGGGCGGCGACGGGCGCCTCCTGGGCCTGGGCGGCGCTGAGCGGCAGGGCGGCGTAGGCGGCGACCTGGACCGTCGCGATTGACAGGAACAGGGCGGCGGTCTTCATCGGGCGGGAGATCATCGGGAGCGGCCTTGCTGGCGGGTTGTCGATGACCGAGGGCTTATGGGGAGCCGCGAGACCGTGCAGCCGCCGATGCGTGACAAACCGACCGCCATTCGCGAAACGACGGGCGGCGCCGTTCGCGCTTCGTGGATGACCACGAGCCTGGCGCGTCGCCATTGGCGCGGCCTGGCGATCGCGGTGGCGGCCGGCGTCTTCATGGCTGTGGTCGGCGCGTTCGGCACCGGTCCTGCGCCGTTCTCATGGCGGCTCGGCTACTGGATCGTGATCATGCTGATCGGCGGCGCGGGCGGGGTCGTGGTCTCCGAGCTCGTCGATCGCGGCGGTCTGTTCGACGACCGACCCGTGCTGCAGGGCGTCGTCATCGCCACGGGCCTGACCATCCCGCTGACGCTGATCATCTGGTTCGTCACCAGAGGTCTTTTTCACGCTGGTCCGATGGAGATCGCGCACCTGCCCTACTTCCTCGGGCCGACCTTCATCGTCACGGCGGTGATGACCGCGCTGAACTACCTGGCCGAGCGCGAGCCGGCGGCGACCCACGCGGCTCCGGCCGGCGCCGCCCCGCCGCGTTTCCTCGATCGCCTGCCGCTGAAACTGCGGAGCGCCGAGCTCTACGCCGTCGAGGCCGAGGACCACTATCTGCGGCTTCACACCAGCAAGGGGCAGGATCTGATCCTGATGCGGCTGTCGGACGCGGTGGCCGAGCTGGAGGGGCTCGAAGGCGCCCAGGTCCACCGCTCGTGGTGGGTCGCCAAGGGGGCGGTGGCCGACGCCAAGCGGGGCGACGGCCGCGCGACCCTGACCCTGACCGACGGGGCGCAGGTCCCCGTCAGTCGGGCCTATGCGAAGGCTCTGCGCGAAGCCGGCTGGTTCTGAATCGGCGGCAGGCAGCCGGCGCCCTGTAGCGAGGCCTTCACCGCAACGTTGAGCGGGGTGCGCGGCTCGGCGCCGAGCAGGGCGACCAGGCGGCGGTTGTCGAGCCGGATCGGCGCCTGCCAGAGGTAGCGCATCTCCAGCATCTCCCGCAGGGTCTCGTTGAACGGCGCGGCGAGCCGCAGCGCCGTCCATGGCAGGGTCTTCACGGGCAGGTCCGGCCGGCCGACGGCGCGGGCGATCGCCTCGACCATCTGGCCGCCGTGCTCCAGCCAATGCCCCTCCATATGGAAGGTCGCGAAGGGGGCCAGGTCGTCGCCGAAGGCCAGCAGCCGGGCGGCGGTCTCCCCGACGTCGGGCAGGTAGGCCCAGGCATGGCCGATCTCCAGCGGGCCCGGATAGGTGACTGCGGCGACCGGCTTGCCGGCGGAGACGAGGCCTTGGCTGAACCAGTTGTTGCCGGGCCGAGGGCCGAAGAAGTCGCCGCAGCGCAGGACAAGGCTCGGGACGCCGATCTCGGCGGCGGCTTCCAGCCGCCGTTCCAGCTCGACCCGGATCCGGCCCTTTCGGGTGACCGGGGTCTGCGGCGAGGTCTCCTTCAGCAGCGGCAAGGCGTCCGGGCCGTAGTTGTAGATCGTTCCCGGCAGCACGATCCGGGCCCCGCCCGCCGCGGCCGCCGCATCGATGGTGTTGTCGATCATCGGCAGGACCAGGCCCGCCCAGTTGCGATAGCCGGGCGGGTTCACCGCATGCACGATCGTTGATGCGCCCTGGGCCGCCGCGACGACCGAAGCGCGGTCCATGGCGTCGCCCTTCACCCACTCGACCCCGGTCATGGCCGGCGCGGCCTCGGGGCGGCGGGCCAGGGCGCGGACGCGCCAGCCGTGGCGGATCAGCGCCCGCGTCATTTCCCCGCCCACGCCGCCGGTCGCACCCAGGACCAGGGCCGTCTTGTTCCCCGTGTTGTTCGTCTGCGTCGACATGGCCGACCTCCTCGTCTCTGATGATGGCAAGATGCGGCCTGCGACGGATATAGAAAATTGCGCTAAGTCGTATCTTTGATATTCAGAAATGCATGAGATCGGACGCGCCCGACTGGGAACTGATGCGCTCCTTCCTGGCCGTGCTGGTCGAGGGGAGTCTGTCCGGCGCGGCCCGGGTCCTGGGCCAGACCCAGCCGACCATCGGCCGGCACATCGCCGAGCTGGAGGCGGCGCTGGGCGGGGTCGCCCTGTTCGTCCGCTCGCCGCGCGGCCTGCTGCCGACCGAAACCGCCGAAGAGCTGCGGCCTCACGCCGAGGCGATGGCCGCCTCAGCCCTGGCGCTGGTCCGGGCCGCCTCGGGCGGGCGGGACGAGGCCCGGGGCGTCGTTCGCCTGACCGCCAGCGAGATGGTCAGCGCCCATGTCCTGCCGCCGCTCCTGACGCGCTTCAACCAAACCCATCCCGAGGTCGCGGTCGAGCTGGTGATGTCCAACCGCACCGAGGACCTGTTGCGGCGCGCCGCCGACATCGCCGTGCGAATGGTGCGGCCGGCCCAGTCGGCCCTGGTCGCCCGCTACCTCGGCGACGTCGCGCTCGGCCTGCACGCCCATCCCGACTACCTCGCGCGTCGGGGCATGCCCGACAGCGTGGAGGCGCTGCGGAAGCACGCGATCATCGGCTACGACAACGAGACCCCCGGCATCCGGGCGGTCTTGGACACGGGCGTGCCGCTGTCCCGGGACCTGTTCTCGTATCGGACGGACAGCGACATCGGCCAGTACGCCGCCATCTGCGCGGGCTTCGGGATCGGCGCCTGCCAGTACGGCCTGGCGCGGCGCGACGGCCTGGTGCCGGTGATGCCGGGCGTGGTCGAGTTCGACCTGCCGGTCTGGCTGGTCCTGCACGAGGACCTGAAGGCCCAGCGCCGCATGCGCCTGATGTTCGACCACCTGGCCGAGGGGCTGACGGAGTATGTCGCCGCCTCCTGGCGCGCCTAGCCGGCGCTACCTCCGCTGCGCGCGCCACTCCTCGCGGGTCTGGCCCCAGATATCGATCGGCAGGTCCTGGTAGGGCGGCGGCATCCGGCCCGGGCCCTGGTTGTAGGAGCCCAGCCGCTCGGCCACCCGCTGCGACGGCGTGTTGTCCGGGTCGATGCAGTGGATGACGTTGGTCCAGCCCAGGGCGTCGAAGGCCCAGTCGATGGCCGCGACGCCGGCCTCGACCGCATAGCCCTTGCCCTGGGCGCTGGGGTGCAGGCCCCAGCCGACCTCGGTGCCGGGCCAGCCTTCCGGCATCCACGGCCCGATCCGCCCCACCCACAGGCCCGTCGACTTCTCGATCAGCGAGAACATGCCGAAGCCCTTGATCGCCCAGCTGCCGGCCATCGAGGCCATGCCGCGCCAGGCGGCCGGGCGTTCCTGGACGCCGCCGATGAACTTGCTGGCTTCGGGGTCGGCCATCATCGACGCCCAGCCGTCGAGGTCCTCCTCGGCGGTCGGGCGCAGGATCAGGCGGGCGGTCTCGAGCGTGGGTCCGGGAGCGATCATCGTATCCGTCTGTACTGGAACACTTCGTTGCGCACGACGCCCTTGTCGTCGCGCAGACGCAGGTTGATCACGATGCGGTCGGGTCCGTCACGCCTGAAAGTGATGGCGGTGAAGGCCAGTTCGTCCGCGGAGGCGGAGACGAACTTGAAATCGGTCGACCTGTCTTTCTCCTCCCAGCCGGTGAAGTCGGGGTTGAAGTGCTTGATCCGCAGCCTCAATCCGCCGTCGTGCTCCTCCAGCAGCATCATCTCGTGGAAGACCGGCTTGCCGTCCTTGTACAGGGTGAAATAGCCGGCCATCTGGCCAAGGTGCGGGTCGGCCCAGCCCTCGACGGTATGGCCGCCCATGCCCTCGCCCTCCCACCGTCCGGCCAGCCAGCGGACGGTCTCCAGAGGGACCGGTTTGGCGACCGGCGCGGCGGCGGGCTGTGCAGCGAGGGCGGGCGCGGCTGAGACGAGCAGCAGCGCAGCGAAAGCGAAACCGATCAGGCGCATGACGATCTCCCGTTTGTCCGATGCGGCCCCGAAACCGGGCCGCTGGCAAGAGACGTGCGACGGGGAGGGGATTCGACAGGCGGCGGATCATCAGTGCGCGTCGAACGACGCAGGGGCTCGAACCACGCAGCGGCCAGCCATGAAAAAGGGCGGCCGCTTCGCAGCGACCGCCCCTTCGCGTTTCAGGCTGTCTTGGCGGTTAAGCCAGCGACGGCTCGATGCCCTTGCAGGCTTCGATCAGGCCCTGGACCGAGGCGACGGACTTGGCGAACATCGCCTTCTCGTCGTCGTTGGTCTCGAACTCGATGATCTTCTCGACGCCGTTCGCGCCGATCAGCACCGGCACGCCGACATACAGGTCGTTCAGGCCGTACTGGCCGTTCAGGTAGGCGGCGCAGGGCAGGACGCGCTTCTTGTCCTTCAGGAAGCTGGTCGCCATGGCGATCGCCGACTCGGCCGGGGCGTAGTAGGCGCTGCCGGTCTTCAGCAGAGCCACGATTTCGCCGCCGCCCTTGCGGGTGCGCTCGACGATGGCGTCCAGCTCGGCCTGGGACATCCAGCCCTGCTTGACCAGTTCCGGCAGCGGCAGGCCGCCGACCGTCGAGTGGCGCACCATCGGCACCATGTCGTCGCCGTGGCCGCCCAGGGTCCAGGCGTGAATGTCTTCCACCGACACGCCGGTCTTCTCGGCCAGGAAGTAGGCGAAACGCGCCGAGTCGAGCACGCCGGCCATGCCGACGACCTTCTCGTGCGGCAGGCCCGAGAACTCGCGCAGAGCCCAGACCATGGCGTCGAGCGGGTTGGTGATGCAGATGACGAAGGCGTTCGGGGCATGGGCCTTGATGCCCTCGCCGACGGCCTTCATGACCTTCAGGTTGATGCCCAGCAGGTCGTCGCGACTCATGCCCGGCTTGCGCGGCACGCCGGCGGTCACGATGCAGACGTCGGCGCCGGCGATGTCGGCGTAGTCGTTGGCGCCCTTCAGGGCCACGTCCTTGCCGAACACGGCCGAGGCTTCGGCGATATCGAGCGCCTTGCCCTGCGGGGTGCCTTCGGCGATGTCGAACAGGATCACGTCGCCCAGTTCTTCGCGCGCGGCGATGTGGGCGAGGGTGCCGCCGATCATGCCGGCGCCGATGAGGGCGATCTTCGCGCGAGCCATCTTTGGGCGTCTCCGTCAGTTTGTGAAAACGAGGTCGCGGGCGGTCTAGACCCGGCGCGGGCGCGCCTCAAGTCTCTTTCGCAAATGCGAAGAACGCGGCAATGGAGAGGTGCGTCCTTCGAGACGCTCGCTTGAGGCTCGCTCCTCGGGATGACGAGCTCAGCGTTCGTCACGGTGAGGAGCGTCCGGCAGGGCGCGTCTCGAACCACGCGCCACGGTGTAGCGGAGCGAGCCATGTCCAAGACCGACCCCGGCAACTACTTCGAGGACTTCCGGCTCGGGCAGGTGCTGAGACACGCTACGCCGCGGACGGTGACCGTTGGGGACGTGGCGCTGTACAACGCCCTCTACGGCCCCCGCTTCGCCCTGACCTCGTCGGACGAGTTCGCACGCGCCTGCGGCCTGCCGGGTTCGCTGGCGGATCCGCTGCTGGCCTTCCACATGGTCTTCGGCAAGACCGTGCCGGACATCAGCCTGAACGCCGTGGCCAACCTGGGTTACGCCGAGGGCCTGTTCCTGAAGGCGATCTATCCGGGCGACACCCTGACGGCGACGTCGGAGGTGATCGGGCTGAAGGAGAACTCCAACCGCAAGACCGGCGTGGTCTATGTTCGCACCACCGGGGTGAACCAGACCGGCGAACCGGTGCTGCGCTACGTCCGCTGGGTCATGGTCCGCAAGCGCGACGAAGCCGCGGAGATCGCCGAGCAGGCGACGCCGACGCTGGCCGGCGCGGTCGCGGCGAGCGATCTTGTCCTGCCGCAAGGCCTGGACTTCTCTCGCTACGACTTCGCCCTGGCCGGCGCCCCGCACGCCTTTGAGGACTACGCTGTCGGCGAGAAGATCGACCATGTCGACGGCATGGCGATCGAGGAGGCCGAGCATCAGATGGCCACCCGCCTCTACCAGAACACCGCCAAGGTCCATTTCAACCAGCATGAACGGGCCAAGGACCCCTCGGGTCGACGCCTGGTCTACGGCGGGGTGGTGATCTCCACGGCCAAGGCGCTGAGCTTCAACGGATTGCAGAACGCCGGCCAGATCCTGGCGATCAACGGCGGGCGGCATGTGAACCCCTATTTCGCCGGCGGCACGGTGTTCGCCTGGAGCGAGGTGCTGGACAAGGCGGACCTCGGGCCCGGCGTTGGCGCGCTGCGCCTGCGGCTGGTCGCGGCCAAGGACCGTCCTTGCACGGATTTCCCGGACAAGGACGACGCCGGCGCCTATCCGCCCGAGCTGATCCTGGACTTCGACTACTGGGCCGCCGTCCCGAAGAAGAAGGGCTGAGCCGATGAGTGATTTCACCGTCGACCCCGCCTTCGAGGGCGGTTCGGTTTTCGTCGGCGACACGGGGCTGTGCCATATCCGCCTGCAGAATGATGTCCGCTGGCCCTGGCTGATCCTGATCCCGCGCCGGGCCGGCCTGCGCGAGATCGAGGATCTGTCGCCGGCCGATCGCGCGGCGCTGATCGAGGAGTCGGTGCTGGCGGGGCGCGCCGTCCGCGGCGTCGGCGAGGCGATCGGCTTTTCGGTGGAGAAGCTGAACCTGGGCGCCCTCGGCAACGTCACGCCGCAGCTGCACCTCCATGTCGTCGGCCGGCGCGCGGGGGACCCCGCCTGGGCCGGTCCGGTCTGGGGCGTCGGAACGGCTGAACCCTATGGAGAGGCGATCCTCGCGACCGCGATCGAGGCGGTGCGCCGCACGCTGGGGGTGCGGTGATTTGTTGATGTTCCCTTAAGTTGTTAATAACGTCGTTCTCCGATCGGGCCGGGGGGCGACATGATCAAGATCAAGACAGCTTCGGGGCTGGCGCTGGCGAGCGCGGCGGCCTGCGTATGGCTCGGCGCGGGGGCCTGCGCCGCTCAGTCAGCGCCGGCGCCTCAGCCGCAGCCTCAGCCGCTATCGCCCTTGGTCATCAACGAAGTGAAGGCGGCGATCAGCGATGCGAACGCCGCCGCCGAGGCGGCCCGGGGCGCCGCCCAACGCGCGGACGGGGCCGCTCAGTTCGCTGGCCAGCAGGCCAACGAGGCGCGGACCCAGGCGCAGGAGGCTTCGAGGCAGGCTGGCTTCGCCCGACGCGCCGTCGAGGTCGCGACGCACCAGGACATGGCGGCGGCCGAGAATGTCGCGGTCGGCGCCGGCGGTCTGCTGGATCGGCAGAAGGACAGGCAGCCGCTCGCGCGCACGCTGGACGGCTGCCTCAAACAGGACGCGACGGGCTACTGGCGGGAGGTTCTCAACTGTTCCTTGCTGGAGACGCTGGCCGCCGGTCGGGCTTATCGCCGTCGAGCGGGCCTTCAGCAGGAGGCGAGCGATGCCTTCGCACTGTCGAGCACCATCGGCACGACAGGCGCCGTGCTGGAAAGCTTCGTGAACAACGCCAACTTCCCGGCGGTCTCCTGGTTCGCCATGGGAACGATCAACGCCCTGGCGGAGGACCTTTCCGGCGCGGGCGCCCGCGGGCGCCTGTACGGTTTCTCGGCTTCGGCGCTCTCGCACATCGCCTGGCGCTACCAACTGCTCGGACTGGCCCAGGAAGTGGCCGCCGACGAGGTCTGGGAGCTTCATGACGACGTCGGCGAGATCTGCGGTCCGGCCGGCGCCCTGCACGATCTGCGGGTTCGGACGACGTCCGACGCGGCCAAGCGGGAGGGCCGGGCGGCGGCCTTCTCCGATCAGCTGTCCAGGCTGACGGTCCGCTGTGGCGAGTTGACCGCGGCGACGGGCCAGCTGCTGGCCGCGCCGGCGCTGGCGGATCGTCAGAGCTACCTGGCGGTGTCCCTCCGGCGAGATGTCGTCACCTTCGACGATCTGGTCACGAAGATCGACCGTTCCCTGAGGGTGACGCCCGCCGAGGGCTTCAATCTGGTGCTGTCGGCGCCGTTCGCGATGGCCACCAATTTCCTCAGCGGCGGCACGCGGGCGGCGAACTACACCTCGCGCGGCCTCGACGAGTTTCTGAGCCCGATCAGCTTCCATCTCACGGAGCTGCCCTTGGGCGACCTGCCGGCGCCGCTGCCGGCGGATCTGGGGCGGACGCCGGTGATCGATGAATTCATCGGCTCCAGCAGCGGTCAGGTCCGCGACCAGGCGCGTCGCGATCGGGAAGAGGCCTTGAGCATCGCCGGCCGGCTCAACGCCTGGTCCGTCAGGCTGAACAGGCTCATCGGCCTTGGGCGAGAAATGCAGCGGCTCAACAGGCTCTCGGTCGTGAAGATCGACTACAACGCGCGCGGCGTCGCCGTGACGCTGGAGACGCCGACGGCCACGCCCTAGTTCCGGCGCATCACCACCGGCCGTGTTCCGGCCTCGTCGGTCAGCTCGCCGGCCCAGTCGGCGGCGCCGCGCGGAGTCAGGGTCAGGACCGCGGGCGCCTTGCCCGGCGTGCGGGTGATGCGGAGGGTCATGCTGGTCGGCTGGCGGTCGATGTTGTCGATCAGCCCGACCCGTCCGCCGGCCAGCGACCGCCAGGCGCCCTCCAGCATGTAGCCGTAGCCCTTGTCGACGAGCTGCAGGGCGTAGAGCCCGGTTCCGTGCGAATCGCGGACGGTCCAGTTTCCGTCGAGCGGTCCCTGAAGTCCCTGCGCGGCCTGAACGGAGGCGCGGATGCGGTTCTCGTAGGCTAGGTCGACCGCGGTCGGCGGCGCGTCGGGGCGGCGGTCGCTCTCGCCGATCATCACCGGCCGGTCGAGCTTGGGCAGGCGGCTGAGCGAGGGGATGGCCAGCGGCGCGTCCTGCCTGGGCGGCGGCGCGAGCATGGTCGCCGGGATCGGTTGGGGCGGCGTCGCCGGCGCGGTCGCTAGGGGCGCGGCCGCCGGCTCGGGCGCGGCCTCCTCGGCGTCCATGTCCGTCGTCTGGTCCGGCGGGAGGGCGCCGATCAGCGCGGCGATCGGGTCGTCCGTCAGCGGGGCTTCGGCGGGTGGGGGCGGCGCAGGCTCCTGCGCGCCAGCCGCCGCGGAGACGGCGAGGCTCAGGCCGGCGAGGAGAGGGAGAAGGCCGGGCTTCAAGCCGCCTCCGCCGCGTGGATCGCGTCGGCCACGGCGACTAGGCGCTGGGCCTGGGCGAGGTGCAGCAGCTCGGTCATCTTGCCGTCGACCCGGATGGCGCCCTTGCCCTGGTTCTCCGGCAGGGCGAAGGCGGCGATCACCGCCCGCGCCCAGTCGACCTCGGCCGGCGAGGGCGAGAACAGCACATTGCAGACGCCGATCTGCTTGGGGTGGATCAGGGTCTTGCCGTCGAAGCCGAACTCGACGCCCTGGCGACAGGCGTCTTCCAGGCCGTTCAGATCCTCGATGTCGTTGAACACCCCGTCCAGGATGGTCAGGCCGTGGATCCGCGCCGCCGTCACCGACAGCGACAGGGCGGCGTGGAAGGCCTCGCGGCGCGGCAGGATGTGGGCGCGGGTCTCCTTGGCCAGGTCGTTGACGCCCATCACGAAGGTGGTCAGCCGGGATGTGGCCGACGCCGCGGCGATCGGCTCGACGGCGAAGACGGCGCGGCCGGTCTCGATCATCGCCCACAGGGCGGTGTCGCCCTCCAGCGCGGCGCTGCAGGCGGCGACGTCGGCGGGGCCGTTCACCTTGGGAACCAGCACGGCGTCGGGCCGCGCCGCGGCGGCGGCGCGCAGGTCGGCCTCGCCCCAGGGGGTGTCCAGGCCGTTGATGCGGATGACCAGCTCGCGCCGACCGAAGCCGCCGTCGGCGATCGCCTGGACCGCCTGTTCGCGCGCCGTCTCCTTAGCCTCCGGCGCGACGGCGTCCTCCAGGTCGAGGATCACCACGTCGCAGGCGAGCGAGCGGGCCTTCTCGATCGCCTTGGCGTTCGAGGCGGGCATGTACAGGGCGCTGCGGCGGGGACGGTCGATCATGGGATAGCGCGGGTCTCGGTTGTGCACGAAACCGTCTTAGCCGGGTTCACGCGCGGGCGCCTAGCGGGGGCGTGAACCCTCCCCGCGATTGCGGCTGTCCCGGCTCGAGTGATAGGCGTCCGCCCATGGGGGAATTGTCGCGTCCTCAACGTATCCGCCTCTGGTTCGCGCTCTACGGGGGCTGGAAGGACGGGTTGGTGCTGGCCGCCGCGAGTCTGGCCGCCGGCGCGCTGGTGCTGGCGATCCTCGTTCCGGCGGGGCCCGACACGACGGAGGCCGGAATCATCCAGGACTTCGGCCTGTTGGAAACCGATACCGGCTCGCGCGGCCGGGTGGTGATCCGCACGGACAGCGGCCGGACGGTCAACGTCCGCGCGCCCGATGCCCACCGGTGCCGGGTCGGAGACCGCGTCGAGGTGCTCCACGAAACGATGATCTGGGGCAAGGCCTCGCACCTGAGACGGAGGGGTTGCGCGGCGCGGCGCCCGATCGGCTAGGGCGCCGCTCCCCTTCGGGCGCCCGACATGCTATATGCACTGCACAAGGGCGGCTCCGGGGCCGCCCGTCTTCGTTCTGAGCCATGACCGCTTCCGCCCCCATTCCCGCCGCGCCGGACGACGTCGAGGTTGTCACCTTCGGCTGCCGGCTGAACGCCTACGAGAGCGAGGCCATCCGCGCCCGCGCCGAGGCGGACGGGCTGGCCGACGCGGTCGTGTTCAACACCTGCGCGGTGACCAACGAGGCCGTGCGCCAGGCGCGCCAGGCGATCCGCAAGGCCCGCCGCGAGCGGCCGGGAGCCCGGCTGATCGTCACCGGCTGCGCCGCCCAGATCGATCCGCAGGCCTTCGCCGCCATGCCCGAGGTCGATCTGGTCCTGGGCAACGCCGAGAAGGCCGCGCCGGGCGCCCTGGCCGACACCTCGGCGCGGGTGCGGGTCAACGACATCATGTCGGTGCGCGAGACCGCCGGCCATCTGGTCGACGGGCTGAAGGACCGGGCGCGGGCCTATGTCGAGGTCCAGAACGGCTGCGACCACCGCTGCACCTTCTGCATCATCCCCTACGGCCGCGGGAACAGCCGCAGCGCCGCCGCTGGCGAGATCGTCGAGCAGGTCCGCCGCCTGACCGCCGAGGGCTACCGCGAGGTGGTGCTGACCGGCGTCGACATCACCAGCTGGGGCCTGGACCTGCCCGGCCAGCCGACGCTGGGCCAGCTGGTGTCGCGCATCCTCAAGCTGGTCCCGACCCTGCCGCGCCTGCGCCTGTCGTCGATCGACGCGGCCGAGATCGACCCGGACCTGATGCGCTGCCTGGCGGAAGAGCCGCGGCTGATGCCCTACCTGCACCTGTCGCTGCAGGCCGGCGACGACCTGATCCTGAAGCGGATGAAGCGCCGCCATCTGCGCGCCGACGCCCTGAAGCTGGTCGAGAGCGTGCGGGCCGTGCGCCCGGACACCGCCTTCGGCGCCGACCTGATCGCCGGCTTCCCGACCGAGAGCGAGGCGGCGTTCGAGAACACCCTGAAGCTGGTCGAGGAGGCGGGCCTCAGCTTCCTGCACGTCTTCCCCTACAGCGCCCGTCCGGGCACCCCGGCCGCCCGGATGCCGCCGGTGAAGGGGCCGGTGATCAAGGACCGCGCCCGCCGCCTGCGCCAGGCCGGCGACGCCGCGCTGCAACGCCACCTGGAGCGTCAGGTCGGCCGCGTGCTGAACGGCTTGGTCGAGCGCGAAGGCTTCGCCCGCGCCGACGATTTCACCGAGATCGTGTTCACCGGCGAGGCGCCCCAGGGCGAGATCGTCGCCATGCGGGTGACCGGCGTCGACGGGACCCGCGTCACGGCGGAGCTGGCGTGATGTTCAGCGGCGGCTGCCAGTGCGGGGCCGTCCGCTTCACCGTCGTCGGCAAGCTCGGCCGCGCCTCCATCTGCCATTGCCGCATGTGCCAGAAGGCGTTCGGCGGTCCGTTCGGGGCGCTGGTCTCGGCGCGGATCGCCGAGGTGACCTGGACGCGCGGCGATCCCAGGCGGTTCGCCAGCTCCAACAAGGTCCAGCGCGGCTTCTGCGGCGACTGCGGCACGCCGCTGACCTTCGAGTACGCCGGAGACTGGATCGACCTGTCGATCTTCGCCCTCGACGACCCGGGCGTCGCGCCGCCCAGCCTCCAGCTGTCGCCCGAGGCGCGGCAGGGCTGGATCGACCATGTCGGCGAGATCCCGGTGCGGGACCTCAGCGAGGGCCAGGCCGGGGCGGCGCATTACGCCGGCATCGTCTCCAACCAGCATCCCGACCACGACACCGAGACCTGGCCGGAGCGGTAAGGGCGTGCTCGACCGGGGACATGCTCCGCGAAGTGGTGCGTGTCCCCGTCCTGCGTGTTCCGGTCTGGGGGACACGCACCCTGCGGGAGCATGTCCCCGCGCCTATCCCCCCGGCTTGTCCTTCCCCGGGAAGCCTCGCAGCGCCCAGCCGTAGCGGATCGCGCCGGCGCGGATGGCGAACGCGCTCAGGAAGCCGGCGCCGCTGGCGACCAGGTTGTTGAGGCCGAACCAGGTCAGGATCACGAACACCGCCGCCCCGGCCAGGGCGCAGCTGACGTACAGCTCCCGGCGCAGCAGCACCGAGGGGGCCACGGCCAGGACGTCGCGGATCACGCCGCCGAAGGTCGCCGTCAGCACGCCCATGACCACGGCCGAGACCGGATGCACGCCCATGGTCAGGGCCTTGGCCGCGCCGACGATGGCGTAGGCGGACAGGCCGACCGCGTCGAGCCACAGCAGGGCGAAATAGCGCCAGGTCCGCTCGCCCACGACCCAGACCGCCAGCGCGGCCAGCACGCAGACGATCAGGTAGCCCGGCGAATTGACCCAGAACACCGGCGCCCCGATGAGCAGGTCGCGCAGCGTGCCGCCGCCGACGCCGGTGATCGCCGCGAAGAAGGCGAAGGTGACGATGTCTTCCTTGCGTCGGGCGGCCGCCAGCGCGCCGGTGGCGCCGAACACGGCCACGGCGGCGTAGTCGAAGACGACGAAGGCCCAGTCGAGCGCGGTCATGCGCCCCTGTGTAGCCTGATGCGCGTGACTGCGGGAGTGCGACCCGCTAAGAGCGCTGTTCATGGCAGAACAGAAGAAAGGCTGGTTCCAGCGGCTGACCGCCGGACTCTCGCGGACCTCTCGCGAGATGACCGAGCAGGTCACGCAGGTCGCGACCAGCTTCACCAAGAAGCCGCTCGACCAGGAGCAGCTCGACCAGCTCGAGGAGATGCTGATCGAGGCCGATCTCGGTCCGCACGCGGCGGCCCGCATCGCCGAGGCCTTCGGCAAGGCCCGCTTCGGCAAGGCGTCGAGCGAGGATGAGGTCAAGGAAGCCCTGGCCGAGGCCGTGGCCGCCGAGCTGACGCCTCGTCAGGGCGAGTTCGATCCGCTGTCGGGTCCGCGCCCCTATGTGGTGATGTTCGTGGGCGTGAACGGCTCGGGCAAGACGACCACCCTGGGCAAGATCGCCGCCGACCTGCGCGCCAAGGGCGCCAAGGTGCTGATCGCCGCCGGCGACACCTTCCGCGCCGCCGCTGTCGAGCAGCTCAAGGTCTGGGCCGAGCGCGCCGGCGCCGACTTTCTCAGCAAGCCGACCGGGTCCGACAGCGCCGCCCTGGCCTTCGAGGCGGTCGAGAAGGGCAAGGCCGAGGGCTACGACGTCGTGCTGATCGACACCGCCGGCCGCCTGCAGAACAAGCAGGACCTGATGAACGAGCTTCTGAAGGTCATCCGCGTGGTCAAGAAGGTCGACGCCGAGGCCCCGCACGAGACCCTGCTGGTGCTCGACGCCACCGTCGGCCGCAACGCCCTGGCCCAGGAGAAGATCTTCGGCAACCAGGTCGGGGTGTCCGGCATCGTCATGACCAAGCTGGACGGCACCGCCCGCGGCGGCGTGCTGGTCCCCGTCGCCCACGCCTCGGACTCGCCGATCAAGCTGATCGGGGTCGGCGAAGGGATCGACGACCTGCAACCTTTCGACGCCCGGGCGTTCTCGCGCTCGCTGGTCGGCCTGGAGAACTGAGACCCTCATGACCGGATCATCGGCCCGCTGGGTCCGCACCGCCGTGGACTACGGCGCGCCCATAGCCTTCGCGATCGCCTTCTTCGGCTTTGGCAAGAACATGCTGCTGGCCACCGGCGTGCTGGTCGCCGCCTCGGTGCTGGCGCTGATCGTCGGCTATGTGGTCGAGCGGCGGATCGCGCCGCTGCCGCTGATCGCCGGCATCTTCGCCATCGTCTTCGGCGGCCTGACGCTGATCTTCCACGACGAGGCGTTCGTGAAGATGAAGCTCAGCTTCCAGAATGCGGCCTTCGCCGCGGCGCTGCTGGGCGGGGTGGCCCTGGGCAAGAACCCGCTGAAGCTGCTGCTCGGCGACAGCATCCGCATGGCCGATGCCGCCTGGCGCACGCTGAGCGTCCGCTATGGCCTCTACTTCATCGCTATCGCCGTCGCCAACGAGATCGTCTGGCGCACCCAGAGCAACGAGTTCTGGGTCGGCTTCCGCATCGCCGTCCTGCCGCTGGCGCTGGTCTTCTCCATCACCCAGGTGCCCTTCATGATGAAGCATATGGAGAAGCCGGAGGAAAAGGACGCCGCGCCCGAGCCCCCCGATCCCGGCGTCTGACAGAGTTCGGATCGTCCGTCGTCAAACCGTCGTGTATCCTCGCTACGGTCCGCACCGCTCAGCCGGAGGGGATTTTGCCATGGCGAAGGACAAGGCCGCTAAGCGTATCGTGACCGTCGAGGCTTCGGTCGGTCACCTGCTTCATCGCGCGGCCCAGCGGGCCATGGATTTCTATGCCGAGGAAGCCGGCGCAGGCGCGATCACGCAACGCCAGCACGCCGTGCTGGCCGCTGTCGCGGCGCGCGAGGGCGCGGCCCAGGCCGATCTGGTGGCCGCCACCGGCGTCGACCGCTCGACCCTGGCCGACATGGTCGCCCGCATGCTCGACAAGGGGCTGCTGGCCCGCGAACGCTCCAACCTGGACGCCCGCGCCAACGCCGTGCGCCTGACCGACGCCGGCCGCCTGGCGCTGGAGGAGACGGGGCCCAAGGCCGGGGCCGCCGACGGCCGCCTGCTGGCTCTGCTGCCCAAGGGCAAGCGCGACGCCTTCCTGGAAGCGGTCGCCATCCTGGCCTCGGGCGTCGCCCCGACCAAGAAGGCCAAGACCGACAAGCCGCCCAAGGCCGGCAAGGGCGAGAAGAAGAAAAAGAAGGACAAGAAGGCCAAGGGCGACGTGATCGTCGCCGAAGCGGCGGCCTGATTCCTGCCCGAGCGCCCCGGCGAAAGCCGGGGTCCAGTCCCGGCCCGAGCGTCCTCGGCCCGAGCATCGCCGGATGGGATGCGACCTTCGACCTGGGTCCCGGCCTTCGCCGGGACGCACGGCGTTTCTAGACCTTGATGTCGATGATCGAGCCGGGCCGCAGGATCTTCTGCGGCTGTTCGGCGGTCTGCTGCACGAAGGTGCTCCGCACCCGTTCGGCGGCCGGCTGCGGCATGGTCTGGGCGCGGACGACCGGCGTCTGGGTCGCCGGAGCCTGGGCCGCGCCGGCCCGGCCGAGCGCCGCCTCGAAGAAGGCCTTCTGCGCCGCCGTGCGCGCGCCGCCGGTCCCGCCGGAGGAGGCGGGCTGGACGGTCGGCCAGTTGGGCGGGCGGACGGCGGTCACGGGCGGCGGCTTCCGAACATGGTTAACGCCCTAGCAGCATTCGGGCGTTCGCGTGAAGCCGTCGTTAACGCGCCTTGGCGAGCAGCTTGCGGGCGTCCTCGGGCGTCAGCGGTCCGGTGTGCTTGGCCAGGATGCGGCCGTCGGCCCCGATCAGGTAGGTCTCCGGCACGCCGGTGACGCCGAACTCCAGGCCCGCGCGGCCGTCGCGGTCGACCAGCCGGGCCGAGAAGGGGTCGCCCAGCCGGCCTAGGAAGGCGCGGGTGTTCTCGGGCGCGTCCTTGTAGGCGATTCCGACCACGGCGACGCCCTCGCGCTTCAGCCCGACCAGCACCGGGTGCTCGATCTCGCAGGGCGCGCACCAGGAGGCGAAGAAGTTGACCAGCACCGGTCCCTTGGCCGCCTCGGCCAGGGCGATCGGCCGGCCGTCGTCGAGCGAGGGCAGAGTCAGCTGCGGCATGGGCTTGCCGACCGTGGCCTCGGGCTGGACCTGCGGATTGCGCTTCAGGCTGTAGCCGACGAACAGCACGCCCAGCGCCAACAGGGCGGCCAGAGGAACGAAGGCCAGCCAGCGCCTCACGCGCGGTCGTCCTTGCGGCGTTCCAGCTCCTCCCGCCAGCGGCGGGCGCGCAGCAGGCTGTCGGCGATCATCCACACGAACACCGCCGCCGACACGGCGTAGGCGGGCCAGACGTAGAGGGCGTATTTGCCGGCGTCGAAGTCGAGCATCAGGCCTCCGCAGCCCGCAGGGCCAGGATGTTGGCGCGGCGGCGCATCACCTCGGCGCGGATGCGCACCAGCCACAACGCGCCGAAGGCGGACATGTAGCCCAGGCCCATCAACAGCAGCGGGATCAGGTAGTCCGACGTCATCGCCGGCCCGTCGGCGCGGATCACCGAAGCGCCCTGGTGCAGGCTGTTCCACCAGTCGACGGAGAACTTCACGATCGGCAGGTTCACCAGCCCGACCAGGGCCAGGATGGCGGCGGCGCGGCCGCCCTTGGTCTCGTCGTCGATCGAGGCGCGCAGGGCGATGTAGGCCAGATAGAACAGGAACAGCACCAGCACCGAGGTCAGGCGCGCGTCCCACACCCACCAGGTCCCCCACATCGGCTTGCCCCACAGCGAGCCGGTGACCAGGGCCAGGGCGGTGAAGCCGGCGCCCAGAGGGGCGGCGGCCTTGGCGGCGGCGTCGGCCAGGGCGTGGCGGAAGACCAGGGCCAGGAAGCTGGCGACGCCCAGGCACAGGTAGACGAACATCGACAGCCAGGCGGCCGGGACATGCACGAACATGATCCGCACGGTGTCGCCCTGCTGGTAGTCCTCGGGCGCGACAAAGCCGAACCACAGCCCCACGGCGATCAGGCCCGCGGCCAGCGCGCCGAACATCGGTGCGGCCCAGCGCGAGAAGGCCATGAACCGATCAGGGTTGGCGAGGAAGGCGAACATGATGCGGCACGCCTTACGGCGGCGTCGGCGGGGGTGCAAGGGCGAGCGTCGCCGCCCCCCGCGGCGAGAGGCGATAGCCGACCTCCAGGCTCTCGGTCAGGCCCAGGGCCTTGAGCCGGCGCACCCGGGTCTTGAAGGCAAGCAGCTCGGGCTCGCCGAGCGCCGCGGCCAGGTCTCCGGCGCGCACGCCCGGCCGCTCGGCGATGAGGCGCAGGGTGATCAGGGTCCAGGGCGCGCCGTGGCGGCGGTCCATGTCGGCCAGCTTCGCGAGAACGATGGTCGCGTCGAGCGGGACGGCGTCGCGCAGGGCGATGCGCGGGTCGACGCCGGAGCGGTGGAAGGCGATCCGGAAGAGGTCGCCCTCCCGGCCGTCGAGTTCGCGATGAAGGGCGGCGAGGGTCGGGAAGCCGGCCCGGGCCGCGTCGGCCTCGGCGATCGCCGAGACATCGACAGGCGCGACCGCGTCGATGGTCAGGACGCCGACCGGCGTGGTCAGCGTCCCGCCGGCCTTGACGGTTGGCCGACGCCAGCGCCGGAAGGCCAGGTCGACCCGGCCCTCGGCGATGGCGTCCAGCGTGGCTTGCTTGAACAGCATAGGGCCACCCTAGCTCAACTCAGCCGGGTGGCCAGCCTGATCAGAAGTCTTCGTCGAGGAACAGCGCCTCGTCGAACAGGCCGTCGTCGAGCATCGCCAGGTCGATGCTCTCGTCGCCCGAGATGACGAGGGTCTTCGCCAGGTCGCCGGCCGCGACGGTTTCAGCCGAAGCCTGAGGCTGGGCGACGGCGCCCATGACCATCGGGCCGGGACCACCCGGACCGCCGTGGCGGAACATCCGGACGCGCGGACTGTCGCCGCGTCCGCCGCGGTGAAGGGCGTCGAAGGCCTTCTTCTGCGACGGCGACAGCTGGGCGTAGAAGGTCTTGGTCGCCGTGGCGCGCTTGGTGAAGGCTTCCTGGCGCTTGGCCATCCGCTCCAGCTGCTTGTCCAGGCGCTCCGGCGTGGTCAGCGGGGCGGGCTTGGGCGCGTCGGCGGCCGGGCGCTCACGGCGCTCCATGCGCATCTCCGGCTTCATCGCGGTCAGGAAGGCCTGCAGGGCGGGCTCCTGCTGCGGGGTCAGCTGCAGCACGTCGCGCATGCGTTGGGCGCGGGCCTCGGGGTCGCGGTGCATGCGCATCGCCGCGCCGTCGGGACCGACGCGCTTCATCATCACGCGGCGCTCGACCTTGACGTCGGGCGCGCCAGGCGGAGGCGGAGCCGGGGGCGTGGCGGCCGACGCGGCGGCGAAGCCGGCGAGGGACAGGACGCCGGCGAGCAGCGCGGCTTTGGCGGGAGTGGTCGTCATGGTCGGGTTCCGTGTTGGTCGAGGCCGGAACCCTGCACCGCCCATGTGGCTCGCGTTTGTCGGGAGAACAGTGATTTGTTTCAGTTTTGACGCATCCGCCAAAGACGGCGTCAGTCGATGGCGTTGCGGCAGGCGGCGGCCATCGCGATCGGGCCCAGGGCCACGGCGGCCGCGGTCCAGGCGGCCAGCAGGGCGAAGCCGCCGGTCCATGGCAGACCGGCGACGAACTGGCTGAGCGCGCCGCCGCCGAACACCACCGGCGGCGAGAACAGCGGCAGCACGATGACCGCGATCAGCAGGCCGCCGCGCCGGCTGCCCAGGACCAGGGCCGCGCCCAGCCCGCCGGCGAAGGCGAAGGCCAGTCCGCCGGTGACGGCGCAGGCGAACACCAGCGGCGTCAGGCTCGGCGGGGCGCCCAGCATCACCGCCGCGATCGGGGCGGCGACGGCCAGGGGCAGGCCCATGGCCAGCCACTGGGCCAGGCATTTGACGGCGCAAACCAGCTCCAGCGGCGGTTCGCCCAGGGCCAGCAGGTCCAGCGTCCCGTCGTCGAAGTCGCGCTCGAACAGCCGCTCCAGCGACAGCAGCGAGGCCAGGGCCAGGGCCAGCCAGGCGAAACCCGGCGCGATCACGGCCAGCCGCGCGGTCTCCGACCCGATCGCGAACGGCAGCAGGGTGGTCATGCCGGCGTAGAAGGCCAGCGCCGGCAGCGGTCCGCCGCCCCGGCCCCAGGCCAGGGCCAGCTCGCGGCCGAGCAGGACGGCCAGCGCCCTCATGCTCCCACCTCCACCGCGCGGGCGGGAACGGGCAGGGGATCGTGGACGGCGGCCAGGATCATGCCGCCTCGCGCCAGGTGCGCGGCCATCAGTTCGCCCGTCCGCGCCCGCCAGACCGAATCGAGCGGAGCCAGCGGCTCATCCAGCAGCCAGGCCGCCCGCGGCGCCGCCAGCAGCCGGGCCAGGGCCAGCCGCCGCCGTTGACCGGCCGACAGCTTGCGCACCTCGAGGTCGAGCAGGCGGTCCAGCTCCAGCGCGGATGCCGCCTCGCGGGCCGAGGCTTCGGTCCCGCCCTGCCACAGGGCGGCGAAGCGCAGCTCCTCCCAGGCGGTGCGGCCGCCCTTGAGCCCGTCCAGGTGGCCGAGCAGGTGCAGATGGCTTCCCGGCGGCGCGTCGGCCTCGCCGCCCTCGAAGGCGACCGAGCCCGCCGCCGGTCTCAACAGACCGGCGACGGCCCGCAGCAGGCTGGTCTTCCCGGCGCCGTTTCGACCCGTCAGGGCCACCGCCTCACCAGCTGAGACAGTAAAGCTCAGCCCTTGGAAAAGCAGGCGTTCGCCGCGCCGGATCGCGACATCTTGGACAAGGATTCGCGAAATCATGCGTCTACCTGCGAGCGCCTCGCAAAGACCATGACGCGTGCATGGACGTAGCCGCAAACGCGCGCTATGGACCCGGCCAACGGCCCCGCGCGTCCGCGCGCGGACGTCCGCCGCGCCGGGCGGGACGCTGTGTGTCCCCTCCGAGCGCGCGATCCCGGAAGTGGTTTTCGGGCGGCCGTGAACAGGAAAGGACTCTCCGCTAATGGCGTCTATCGACAGCCTTCAAACCCGCCGCACACTTTCGGTCGGCGGGACGTCCTACGTCTACTACAGCCTGAGCGCCGCGGAAGAAGCCGGTCTTCAGGGAATTTCTCAGCTGCCGGTCTCGATGAAGATCCTGCTCGAGAACCAGCTGCGCAACGAGAACGGCGTCGACACCACCGACGGCGACATCAAGGCGATCGCCGCCTGGCTGCAGAACAAGGGCTCCGTCGAGCACGAGATCAGCTTCCGCCCGGCCCGCGTGCTGATGCAGGACTTCACCGGCGTTCCCGCCGTCGTCGACCTGGCCGCCATGCGCGACGCCATGAACGGCCTGGGCGCCGACCCGACCAAGATCAACCCGCTGATCCCCGTCGACCTGGTCATCGACCACTCGGTGATGGTCGACTACTTCGGCAACGCCAAGGCCTACGGCGAGAACGTCGACAAGGAATACGAGCGCAACATCGAGCGCTACCGCTTCCTGCGCTGGGGCTCGTCGGCCTTCAACAACTTCCGCGTCGTGCCCCCGGGCACCGGCATCTGCCACCAGGTGAACCTGGAATACCTGGCCCAGACCGTCTGGACCAACAGCGACGCCGGTCTCGAGCATGACGTCGCCTACCCGGACACCGTGGTCGGCACCGATTCGCACACCACCATGATCAACGGCCTGTCGGTCCTGGGCTGGGGCGTGGGCGGCATCGAGGCCGAGGCCGCGATGCTCGGCCAAGCCATCCCGATGCTGATCCCGGAAGTGATCGGCTTCCGCCTGACCGGCGCCCTGCCGGAGGGCGCGACCGCCACCGACCTGGTGCTGACCGTCACCCAGATGCTCCGCAAGAAGGGCGTCGTCGGCAAGTTCGTGGAGTTCTTCGGCTCAGGCCTGTCGGGCCTGACCCTGGAAGACCAGGCGACCATCGCCAACATGGCTCCGGAATACGGCGCCACCTGCGGATTCTTCCCGGTGTCGCAAGCCACCATCGACTACCTGCGCGCCACCAACCGTGACGCCGCCCGCGTGAACCTGGTCGAGGCCTACGCCAAGGCTCAGGGTCTGTGGCACGATCCGGAAGCGCCGGAGCCCGTCTTCACCGACGTGCTGGAGCTCGACCTCGCCGACGTCCAGTCGTCGCTGGCCGGCCCGAAGCGTCCCCAGGACCGCGTGCTGCTGACCGACGCCGCCGGCGCCTTCGAGACCGCGCTGGCCGACGAGTTCGGCAAGAAGGAGCAGACCGATCGCCGCGAGCCGGTGAAGGGCGAGAGCTTCGATGTCGGCCACGGCGACGTGGTCATCGCGGCCATCACCAGCTGCACCAACACCTCCAACCCCAGCGTCCTGATCGCCGCCGGCCTGCTGGCCAAGAACGCGGTCGCCAAGGGCCTGAAGGTGAAGCCGTGGGTGAAGACCTCGCTGGCCCCCGGCTCGCAGGTGGTCACCGACTACCTGGCCAAGGCCGGTCTGCAGAAGCACCTCGACGCCCTGGGCTTCAACCTGGTCGGCTACGGCTGCACCACCTGCATCGGCAACTCGGGTCCGCTGCCGGAGGCCATCAGCGCCGCCGTCAACGAAGCCGACCTGGTCGCCTGCTCGGTGCTGTCGGGCAACCGCAACTTCGAAGGACGGGTGAACCCGGACGTCCGCGCCAACTACCTGGCCTCGCCGCCGCTGGTGGTGGCCTACGCCCTGGCCGGCTCGATGCGTATCGATCTGGCGACCCAGCCGATCGGCCAGGACAAGAAGGGCAACGACGTCTTCCTGAAGGACATCTGGCCCTCGTCGAAGGACATCGCCGACCTGCAGCGCAAGTCGGTCACCAGCGAGATGTTCGCCAAGCGCTACGGCGACGTCTTCAAGGGCGACAAGCACTGGCAGGCGATCAAGGTCGAGGGCGGCCAGACCTACAGCTGGGACGTCGGCTCGACCTACGTCCAGAACCCGCCGTACTTCGAAGGCATGTCCATGACGCCGGCGGCGGTGAAGGACATCATCGAGGCGCGCATCCTGGGCGTCTTCGGCGACTCGATCACCACCGACCACATCAGCCCGGCCGGTTCGATCAAGAAGACCTCGCCCGCCGGCCAGTACCTCAGCGAGCGTCAGGTCCGCTTCGAGGACTTCAACAGCTACGGCGCCCGCCGCGGCAACCACGAAGTCATGATGCGCGGCACCTTCGCCAACATCCGCATCCGCAACAAGATCACGCCGGAAATCGAAGGCGGGGTGACCAAGCACTTCCCGTCCGGCGAGACGATGGCGATCTACGACGCCGCCATGCGCTACGAGCATGAGGGCCGTCCGGCCGTCGTGTTCGCGGGCAAGGAATACGGCACCGGCTCCTCGCGCGACTGGGCGGCCAAGGGCGCCAAGCTGCTCGGCATCCGCGCCGTCATCGCCGAGAGCTTCGAGCGGATCCACCGTTCGAACCTCGTCCAGATGGGCGTGCTTCCGCTGCAGTTCCTGTCGGAAGGCTGGCAACGCCTGGGCCTGACCGGCGAGGAGATCGTCTCGATCCGTGGCCTGCAGGACCTCGCGCCCCGCAAGCAGCTGATTGTCGAGCTGTACCGTCCGTCGGACGGCCGCATCGCCCGCTTCCCGGTGCGCTGCCGCATCGATGGCCCGACCGAGCTGGAATACTTCCAGGCCGGCGGCGTGATGCCGTACGTCCTGCGCCACTTGGCCAAGGGCGAAGCCTAACTGATGGAGGGCGGCGCGCTTCACGGCCTCGTGAAACGCGCCGCCCCGCCTTCTTCGCTTAAGTGCGGCGGCATGCGTTCCGTCGCCCTTTCCCTTCTCCTGCTGCTCTGCACGTCGGCCGCCGCGCCGGCGTTCGCCCGGCCGCCCGTGGTGGTCGAGCTGTTCACCGCCCAGGGCTGCTCGTCCTGCGGCAAGGCCAACGCCCTGGTCTCCGATCTGGCCCAGCGGGACGACGTCCTGGCCCTGACCTTCGCGGTCGACTACTGGGACTATCTCGGCTGGCCCGACACCTTCGCCAAGCCCGAGTTCGCCGAGCGCCAGCGCGCCTACGCCCACCGCCTCGAGGTGGCCGAGGTCTACACCCCTCAGATCGTCATCGACGGCCGGGCGCAGATTTCCGGCGTGCGCCCCGACCGTATCGAGCCGCTGGTCGACCAGGCGGCCCGCCGGGCCATGGATCCGCCGGACACCCAGTTCCTGGGGACCAACCGCGCCGCCGTCGGCAGCGGCCCGGTCCCGCGCGGCGGCGCCGACGTCTGGATGATCCGCTACGATCCGCGCGAGCAGGAGGTCACGCCGAAGAAGGGCGACAACCGCGGCCAGACCCTGGTCCAGCGCAACGTCGTGCGCGAGGTCGTCCGCCTGGGCGCCTGGCGCGGCAAGCCGACCGCCTACCGTCTGCCCGTCGCCCATGTCGAGGGACTGGAGACGGTGGTGATCGTCCAGGCCGCCAAGGGCGGCAAGGTCATCGCGGTGCTGGCGAAGTAGGCTAGCTGCATGTTGTGCGCTGGTTGGCGCACCAGCCGGTGGTGAAGCCGGCGCGGCCTTCCATCTCCAGCTTCAGATAACGGCCCGTGCAGCCGGTGATGCGGTAGGGCGGCGGTGCGCTGCCGTCGAGCGGAGCCCGGAGGATCACTTTGCCGCCTGGCCTGTCGAGAATCTCCGCCCCTGCGTTCAGATCGACGTCGCCGACCTTGCTAGCGTGCACCCAGCCAGTCCCTTCGAACAGCACGCGCTCGGCGGTCTCTTCCCCGTCGGTCACCGCGACGGCGCGGTCGATCTGATACCAGTCCTCAGTCTGGCCGATGACATGGACCTGGATCCATTCGCCTTGCGGAACGAGCGCAGTCAGCCTGCCGGTGGCGCTGCTAGGTCCCATGCGAATGTTGAGACCTGCCGGATCGGGGTCGGTGACGTTCAGGTCGACGTCGCAGGCGTGAAAGTCGACCACTCGCGGAGCGCGGCCCTGATCGGTTGTAGGCGTGCCCTGACCCATCCAGGCCAGGGCTGCGAGGGCGACGAGAACGGCGGTCTGCATGCGCGCATCAAACGCGCAACATCAGGCCTCCGTCCACCCCCAGCGCCTGGCCGGTGACGAAGCCGCCGTCGTCGGAGGCCAGGAACAGGGCGGCGCGGGCGATGTCGATCGGCTGGCCCAGGCGCTTCAACGCCGCCTTCTTGGCCCAGACCGCGGCCACGTCCTCATGCTGGAAGCTGGCGGCGGTCATGCCGGTGGCGATGGCGCCGGGCAGGATGGCGTTGCTGGTCACCCCATGCCGGCCCAGCTCCAGGGCGAAGGTCCGCATCATCCCGACGACGCCGGCCTTGGAGGCCGAGTAGGCCACCAGGCCGTTGTCGGTGTGCCGCGCCATGATCGAGGCGGTGAAGATCAGTCGCCCGGCCGGCGATTTCACCAGATACGGGACCGCCTCCCGCGAGATCCGGAACCCGGCGCGCAGGTTGATCGACAGCTGCCGGTCGAAGGCCTCGTCGCTGGTTTCGCCGACCGGGGTGGATCCGGAGACGCCGGCGTTGTTGTAGACGATGTCCAGCCGCCCGAAGGCCTGGATCGCCGCCGCGACGATGGCGGCGGGCGAGGCGTCCTCGCCGATGTCGGCCGCCAGGGTCTCGATCGCGCCGTGCTCGAAGGCCAGGTTCGCGCCCGGCCGGTCGACGGCCAGCACGAGAGCCCCCTCGTTGGCGAAGAGTTCGGCGCTGGCGCGGCCGATGCCGCTCGCCGCGCCGGTGACGATGGCCGCGCGGCCCGTCAGACGTCCCATCCGTATCTCTCCCTGCTCTTTTGTCGCTTAGACGAAAAGAAACCCGCGTTGCCGGAGGGGAATGCAACGCGGGTTCATTTCGTCGTCATAGAGGGGGATAGGCGTCGGCCGGTCGAAACTCCCCGATCCAGGGGGGCTGGGGGGGCTGTTCAGGATCCGGAACCGAAGGAACTCCGTACCGGCCGACACTGATAATCTGGAGGCCGTATCCGGCGGCCGCGCGTTCGAATTAGGGTCATTTCGCGACGCTTCGGGGCGGATGCGGCCAAAATCCGGCGATGTGTCGATCTTGCGACGGCCTCTCGCCAAACCGCGCGATTCAGGTCTAGCCTTCTCCCAGGCATGGCGTTCGATCCGACATACTCCGCGCCGCGCGCCGTCTCGGTCTTCTTCGAGCGGCGCGAACTGGAGCGGCTCCTCCGGCTCTACGGCCGCATGGTCGCGGCCGGCGAGTGGCGGGACTACGGGATCGGCGGCCTGGTCGATGCGGCGGTGTTCAGCGTCTTCCGCCGTTCGGGCGAGGCCCCCCTCTATCGTATCGAGAAGCGCCCGGCCCTGGCCCGGCGCCAGGGCGCCTGGTCGGTCAGCAACCAGTCCGGCCACATCCTCAAGCGCGGCCACGACCTGGAGCATGTGCTCCGCATCTTCGACAAGGGCCGGCTGACGGTGATCGAATAGGAACAGAAAAGGCCCCGCCGGTGTCCCGGCGGGGCCTTTGTTCAGGCGTCCAGCTGTATCGCGGTTAGTCGCGACGCACGCCCAGGAAGGCGAGCAGGAACTGGAACATGTTGATGAAGTCCAGGTACAGGCTCAGCGCGCCGTAGTTGGTGGCCACGGCCTTGCCGGCCTCATCGCCGCCGATGGCGTAGTAGGTCATCTTCAGGCGCTGGGTGTCATAGGCGGTCAGACCCGCGAAGATCAGCACGCCGGCGGCGTTGATGATCCAGTAGAGCATCGGCGCCTTGAGGAAGATGTTGACCACCGAGGCGATCAGCAGACCCCACACGCCCATGATCAGGAAGCTGCCCATGCCGGTCAGATCCCGCTTGGTGGTGTAGCCCACCAGGCTCAGGGCGCCGAAGGCGGTGGCCGTGATCAGGAAGGTGGTGGCGATGGACATGCCGGTGTAGCGCAGCACCCAGACCGCGCCGGAGGCGCCGATCAGGCTGACGATGCCCCAATAGAGGGCGGCCGAACCTGCGGGGCTCGGGTTGCGCATCGCGAAGCCGGAGATCAGGACCAGCGCCAGCGGGGCGAAGGCCAGGACCATGCCGAGGATGGTGTAGCCCCGGAAGGCGCCCGTATCCGAAACCACGAACAGGATGTCGCGGATGGCCGGGATGCTCGCCACCGCGTAGGCCACCAGGGCCGACACGACGAGACCCAGCGCCATCTTGTTGTAGACGCCGAGCATGAAGGCGCGCAGACCCGCGTCGATCGACATGTCGGCGGTTTGCGGGATCGAGCGCGCGCTGCCGCGTTCGAAGTCGCTCATAGGTGAAAAACCCTTTCAACGCGCCCGGAACGGACGCGCCCTGAATATCGGGGGTGCGGCCGCTTGACGCAAGGCATTGTCACATAACGCCTGCGTCAGCCTATTCGGCGCGAAGCACCGGGGCCGGACGCTTCGACAGCGCCTGCATGGCCGCCAGCAGTCCGCCGATCAGGGCCAGGCCCGACGCTCCGCCGAGCAGAGCGGCGACGCCGGCCCAGTCGACGCTCCAGGTCGCCTTGAAAACCTTGACCACCACCGGCCAGGCGGCGGCGTAGCCCAGGGCCACGCCGGCCAGGCCGGCGATCAATCCGACGGCGGCGTATTCGACGCCATAGGCCGCCAGGATCTGCGCGCGCGAGCCGCCCAGCACCTTCAGCGTCGCCGCCTCCCTCGCCCGGGCCCGGGCGCCGGCCGCGATCGCGCCCGCCAGCACCAGCAGCCCGGCCAGGGCCGCCACCGCCGCGGCGCCGCGGACGGCCAGCGCCAGACGGTCGAACATCTCGGTTGCGGCCTCCAGCTGCTCGCGCACGCTGATGACGTTCACGGCCGGGAAGCTGCGGCCCAGGTCGCGGGTCACCCGGGCCTCCTGGGCGGCGTCGCCCTTGGCGATGGCCACATGCCTCAGCGTCGCGCCTTCCAGGGTCGAGGGGTTGACGATCAGGGCGAAGGCCGGGCCGAAGCCGCCCCACTCGACCTCGCGCAGCACGGCGATGCGGGCGTCGATCTCGCGGCCGAGCACGGACAGGGTGACGGTGTCGCCGACCTTGAGGCCCGCGCCCTTGGCCGCGTCGATCTCCATGGCCAGCAGCGGCGGTCCGGCGTAGTCGGCCGGCCACCATCCGCCTTCGACCACGCCCGCCTCGCGCGGCTGCTCGCCGATCGCCGACAGGCCGATGTCGTTGTCGTAGGCCCAGCGTTCGCCGCGCTCGATCTTCGAGAGGTCGACCGGTTCGCCCTTGATGCGGACGATCCGTGCGGTGGCCTGGGGCGCGCGCAGCCAGTTGTCCTCTGTCAGCGGCGCGCCGAAGGCCCGCTGAACCGCGTCGTCGAACTCGGCCAGGCGATCGCCGGGAATCTCGGTGAAGACCATGGCGGGGGCGGTCTTGGGGGCGATGACGCTGATCTGTCCGAGCAGGGACGACTGGATCAGCACCACCGCCGACAGCAGGGCCACGCCCAGGCCGATGGCCGGCGCGGCCGTGCGGGCGGCCGAGCGCGGCCCGGCCAGGTTGGCGACGCCCATGCGCACAGGCCCCCTCGCCAGGCCGCGCAGTCGACCGGCGGCCCAGGCGGCGGCGCGGCCGGCGATCCAGAGCAGCACGAAGGCGACGGTCACGCCGGCGATCATGATCCCGGCCGCGATCGGGGTCGGGGCCGTCGCCACGGCCAGGGCGGCCAGGCCGGCGCCGGCGAGCAGGGCGACGATGAGCTCCGGCCCGAAGCTGAGGCGGCCGGCGAGGTCGCGGCGGAACAGAGATGACGGCGGCGTGGCCCGGGCCCGGGCCAGCGGAGCCAGGCTGAAGGCGGCGGCCGCCAGCAGGCCGAAGGCCGCGGCCTTGATCAGGGGCAGGGGATAGACGGCGAACAGGGCCGGGATCGGCAGGTCGTTCTGAACGATCGCGCCCAGGATCAGCGGGGCGACGCCGCCGATGACCAGGCCGATGCCGACGCCCAGGGCCGACAGCACGCCGATCTGGATCAGATACAGGTTGCGGATCAGCGGCCCCTCGGCGCCGAGCGCCTTCAGAACCGCGATCGAGGGTTTGCGCTGCTCGAGATAGGCGGTGACCGCTCCGGCCACGCCCAGGCCGCCGGCGACCAGCGATGCCAGGCCGATGAAGCCCAGGAAGTACTCCAGCTGATCGATCAGTCGGCGGATGCCGGTCGCCGCCTCGTTGCGGCCCCGCGCCTGGTAGCCGCGCTCCTTGAAGCCCTTCACCAGGCGATCGACTCCGGCGTTGGTCGCCAGGTCGGGGCGCAGCGCGATGCGGACGGTCTCGCCGGTGTTGGGCAGGCCCTCCTCCATGAAGCCGCCGCGGGCGACGGCGTCCAGGCTGGTCAGCACGCGCGGACCCAGTTGGAAACCGCGGCCCAGCCGGTCGGGCTCGGAGACCAGCACCGCCCGGGCGACGAAGGGGCTCTCGCCGATCAGGAAGCGGTCGCCGATCTTCAGCCCAAGCCGGTCGAACAGCGCCTGCTCGACGGCCGCGCCGGCCGCGTCGCCGTCAGGACGAAAAGCCTCGCGCAGGGTCTTGGCGCCCTGGAGTTCGACGGTCCCGGTCAGCGGATAGCCGTCGGAGACGCCGCGCATCTCGACCAGTCGGCGCTGGCCGCTCGGCGCCTCGGCCATGGCCTGGGCCCCGCTGGAGTATGCGGTTTGGCCAAGCCCGTCGAAGCGGCGGCGGTCGGCGTCGCTGAAGCGGCGGCCGTCGACGGAGACGCGGATGTCGCCGCCGAGGATCTCGCGGGCCTGGCCGGCCAGGCCCTGGCGGAAGGCCTCGGCTGTTGAGCCGGCGGCGGCGATCGCCGCCACGCCCAGCGCCAGGCAGGCCAGGAAGATGCGGAAGCCGGCGACGCCCGAGCGCAGCTCGCGCGCGGCGAAGCGGAGGGAAAGCGGCAGGTCGCTCACGCGGCTTCCACCACCCGGCCGCCGCCCATCACGATCTGGCGGTCGGCCCGCGCGGCCAGGGCGGGGTCATGGGTGACCAGCACCATCGCCGCCCCGGTCTCGGCGACCAGATCGAACATCATCTCGGCGACGCCGCCGGCGTTGGCGGCGTCGAGGTTGCCGGTCGGCTCATCGGCGAACAGCAGCTGCGGCTTGATCGCCAGCGCCCTGGCCAGGGCCACGCGCTGCTGCTCGCCGCCGCTGAGCTGGTGCGGATAGTGGCGCAGGCGCGCGCCCAGGCCGACCCGATCCAGCCATTCGCGGGCGGTGCGTTCGGTGTGTCCCCAGCCGGCCAGCTCCAGCGGCGCGGCGACGTTCTCCTCGGCCGTCATGTTCGGCAACAGGTGGAAGGCCTGGAAGACCAGCGAGACCTTGCCGCGGCGCAGCTTCGCCCGGCCGTCCTCGCCCATCCGACTCAGGTCCTGGCCCAGCAGCCGGACCTTGCCACTGGTCGGCTGCTCCAGTCCCGCGGCCACGGCGATCAGCGACGACTTGCCGGACCCGGACGGTCCGACCACGGCCACCCGCTCGCCCGGATCGACGTCCAGGCTGACACCCTTGAGGATTTCGACGGGCCCCGCGGCGGACGGCAGGGTCAGCGTGACGCCCTCCAGGATCAGCGGCGTCGGCGGGGAGGCGGCGTCGTACATCGGCGGCTTTCGGACTGGCGTTTTGCGTCGGGCGTCTTCACCCTATGTAGGACAGACCCATGCCCAGCACACCTTACGGCTCCTTCACCCGCCGCGCCCTGGTCGGCCTGGCCCTCGCGGCGGCGGCCTCGCCCGCCGTCGCCCAGTCGCGGCCGCGCGTGGTCACCATCCTCGGGGACTCGATCACCGCAGGCTACGGCCTGCCGTCCCGCGACGCCCTGCCGGCGCGGCTGGAGGTCCAGCTGAAGACGCTGGTCCCGGGCGTGCGCGTGCGCGGCGCCGGGGTCAGCGGCGACACCACGGCCGGCGGCCTGGCGCGCGTGGACTTCAGCGTGCAGCCCGACACCAGCCTGTGCATCGTCGCCCTGGGCGGCAACGACCTGCTCCAGGGGCTGGACCCGCAGCAGACCCGCGCCAATCTCGATCGGATCCTGGCGCGGCTGAAGGCCCGGAGGATCCCGGTCCTGCTGGTCGGACTGACGCCGCCCAACGCCATCGGCCGCTCCTACGCCCGCGACTTCGCGGCGGTCTATGCGGGCCTGGCGAGGAAGCATGGCGTGCCGCTGTATCCGAACCTGCTGGACGGCGTGCGGGGCGTGCCTCGGCTGAACCAGCGGGACGGCATCCACCCCAACGCCGCCGGCGTGAACGTCATCGTCGGCAAGCTGGCGCCGGTGGCGGCGAGGGCGCTGCGCTAACCAACGACAACAAAGCTCGTCATCCTGAGGAGCGAGCATCAAGCGAGCGTCTCGAAGGACGCACCGAGGGGACAACCGAATGCAGTATTCCAAACTGGGCCGCACGGGCATCGACGTCAGCCGCTGCTGCCTGGGCACCATGACCTGGGGCTCGCAGAACACGGAAGGTCAGGCCCATGAGCAGATGGACTACGCCCTGGGCCGGGGCGTGACCTTCTGGGACACGGCCGAGATGTACGCCTCGCCGCCGCGGGCCGAGACTCAGGGCCGCACCGAGACCTACATCGGGACCTGGCTGAAGAAGACCGGCAAGCGCGACCAGATCGTGCTGGCCTCCAAGGTCGCCGGCCGCGGCGGGCCCCTGGGCGCCATGGACTGGCTGCGTAAGGACAAGTCGTCTCCGCGCCAGACCAAGGCCCAGATCGACGAGGCCGTGGAAGGATCGCTGCGCCGTCTGCAGACCGACTACCTCGACCTCTACCAGCTGCATTGGCCGGACCGGCCGATCCGCACCTTCGGCGGCATGACCTTCAAGGACTATGACCAGGACTACGAGAGCTTCCGGTCGATCCTAGAGGCGCTCGACGCCCATGTGAAAAAGGGCAACATCCGCCACCTCGGGGTCTCGAACGAGTTTCCCTGGGGCGTGATGAAGTTCCTGCAGGAGTCGGAGGCCCACGGCCTGCCGCGCATCGCTTCGATCCAGAACGCGTATCACCTGGCCAACCGGGTGTTCGAATACGGCCTGGCCGAGATCGCCGTCCGCGAGGACGTCGGCCTGCTGGCCTATTCGCCGCTGGCCCAGGGCTGGCTGACCGGTAAGTACCTCGACGGCGCCAATCCGGAAGGCTCGCGCAAGCAGCTCTACAACCGCATGCAGCGCTACGAGGGGCCCGGCGCCCACGACGCCTTCAAGGCCTATGTCGAGCTGGCCCGCGAGCGCGGGATCGACCCGGCGCACCTGGCGCTGAAGTTCTGCGACACCCGCTCGTTCGTGACCTCGACCATCATCGGCGCGACCTCGATGGACCAGCTGAAGACCGACATCGACGCCTTCGACCTGCCCTGGACCGACGACCTGGAGAAGGCCGTCGACGCCGTCCACGTCCGCCAACCCAACCCCTGCCCGTAGCAAACCCGGGACATGCATCTCAGTGCGTGTCCCGTGCCGCCAGATAGACGGGGACACGCACCCTTCGGGAGCATGTCCCCCAAGAGCCCCGGCGAGAGCCCGCCATGATCCGACTGTTCGCCGCCATCGCCATTCCCGACGAGATCGGGGAGCCTCTTCTCACCCGCCAGCACGGTCTGGAGGGCGCCCGCTGGCGTCCGCTGGAGGCGCTGCACATCACCCTGCGCTTCTTCGGCGACGTGCAGGAGCCGATGGCGGACGACATCGACGCCGAGCTGTCGACGATCGCCATGCCGCCGTTCGGGCTGGAGCTGAACGCGGTCGGCGACTTCGGCGAGGGGCGCGACATCCATGCGGTCTGGGCGGGGGTCGAGGAGAGCGCGCCGCTCCGCCATCTGGCCGCCAAATGCGAGACTGCCGCGCGCCGCGCCGGCCTCAAGCCCGAGACGCGGCAGTACCGGCCGCATGTGACGCTGGCCTATCTGCGCCATCCCGATCCCGACGCCGTCGCCCGCTGGATCCAGGCCAACAACCTGCTGAAGTCGCCGACCTTCGCGGTGGACCGTTTCGGCCTCTACTCCAGCCATCAGACCCATGAGGGATCGCGCTACCGGCTGGAGCGGGAGTATCGGCTCTAGGTCCTCGACAGCGGGGAGCAACAACAATGAGGGGGATCCCATGATCAGGACCAAGACGATCGTCATCCTGGGGTTGGCCGCGCTGGCGGCCGGCTGCGCAGCGACGAGCCGGTCAGCGCCGACGGCCGCGGAGGCCAGGCCCGTGAAGGAACTGCGGCCGGGCATCCTGGAAGGCTATCTGCCGCTGGGCGGGGCCCCCAGCAGCCTGGCGATCGTGCCGCCGCCGCCAACCGCGGGCTCAACGGCCCAGGCGCGTGACGACGAGGCGGCCAAGGCGGCCGTCGCCCAGATCGGCGGCCCGCGCTGGAAGCAGGCGGCCGAGGATGCGGTGCTGAAGTTCCCCGAGGCGGCGGGAACCTTCTCCTGCGCGATCGGCGCGCCGGTCAGCAAGACGGAGACCCCGCGTCTCTACATGCTGCTGCACAGAACCCTGACCGACGTCGGCTTTTCGACCTATCCGACCAAGACGAAGTATCAGCGGCCGCGGCCCTTCATGGTCAACGGCGCGCCGACCTGCAGCCCGGGCGACGAGCCGGATCTGCGCAAGGACGGATCCTATCCCTCGGGCCACAGCGCCATCGGCTGGGGTTGGGCGCTGATCCTCGCCGAGGCGGCGCCCGATCGCGCCGCGGAGATCCTGGCGCGCGGCCGGGCCTTCGGCCAGAGCCGCGTGGCCTGCAACGTCCATTGGCTGAGCGATACGGAGGAGGGGCGCGTCATGGCCGCCGCGACGGTGGCCAGGCTGCACGCCGACGCGACGTTCGAGGCCGACCTCGCCGCCGCGCGAAGCGAGATCGCGGCGGCCCGCGCCAAGGGGCTGGCGCCGTCCCGCGACTGCGCCAAGGAGGCGGCCCAGCTGGCGGGGCAGTAGGGGTCAGAGCCGGCCCGTGAACTCCAGTTCGATCGGGCCGGTCATGATCACGTGGCCGTCGCTCTCGCGCCATTCGATGGTCAGCTCGCCGCCGTCCAGCTCCATCGTCGCCCGGCGGCCGGTCAGGCCGCGACGGGCGCAGGCGACCAGGGCGGCGCAGGCGCCGGTGCCGCAGGCCTTCGTCAGGCCGGCGCCGCGCTCCCACACCCGCAGGCGGATGCGATCCTGGGCCTTGGGCCAGGCGAAGCCGACGTTGACGCCTTCGGGGAACAACGGGTGATGCTCGATCAGGCTGCCGGCGCCGCGCACCAGGGCGTCGTCCGGCTCGCGGTCCATGAAGAAGACCACATGGGGGTTGCCCATGCTGACCGCGCCCGGGGTGTGCAGGATCGGCGCGTCGATCGGGCCGATCTGCAGTTCGATGCCGCGGGTGTCCATCTCCTCGGCGAGCGGAACCTGGTCCCAGCGCAGCCGCGGCTCGCCCATGTCGACGCGGACGACGTGGTCGCCGGCCCGTTCGCCGCTCAGGAGACCGCCCTCGGTGGCGAAGGTGACGGCGTCGTTCCGACCGGCCTCCATCAGCAGCCAGGCCACGGCGCGCGTGCCGTTGCCGCAGGCCCCGACCTCCTCGCCGGTGTTGTTCCAGAACCGAACGAAGGCGGCGGCGCCCGGCGAGCGCGAGGGCTCGATCGAGATCAGCTGGTCGTAGGGCGTGTGGTCGTTGATCGCCCGGACCTCGTCCGGCGACGGATCGAACGGTTCGTCCTGCGCCTGCACCACCACGAACTGGTTGCCCAGGCCGTTCATCTTGAGGAACGGTCTACCCATGGGCGCTATATAGGCCAGACCGTCGCCTTGGACAGCAGGCCCGGCTAAGGAAAGCGCATGACCGCCACGCCGGACGTCGACGACCCCAAGAGCCCGTTGCGGCGGCTGCGCGCCGTGATGCGCAGCCTCTACCACGGCTCCTCGCCGACGGCGGTCCGGTTCCGCTACGCCGTGATCCTGATCGATCTGGCGATCATCGCCTTCTTCATCGCCGCACCGCTGATCCGGCATCAGGGCGGGGTCTTCTACGCCATCGACTATCTGATCGCCGTGATCCTGGCCGCCGATCTGGCCGCGCGGGCCCTGGCCTGGCCGAGCCTGAAGAGCTGGATCAAGCGGCCGATCGTCTGGGTCGACCTGTTCGTCCTGGCCACGCTGCTGTTCCCGGCCTGGCTGGCGAACTTCGGCTTCCTGCGGGTGCTGCGACTGTGGACCCTGGTCGACAGCGAGTTCTTCTGGCGCACCGTCGGCCGCCGGTTCGACGACACCCGCGCCGAGGAGATCATCAAGGCCGTGACCCGGCTGGCGACCTTCGTCTTCGTGATCACCGGTTTCGTCTACACCAGCTTCATGGGCCGCTACGAGGGCATCGGCGGCTGGGTCGACGCCCTCTACTTCACCGTGACCACCCTGACCACGACCGGCTATGGCGACATCGCCCTGCCCGGCGTCTGGGGACGGCTGCTGTCGATCTTCGTGATGCTGTTCGGGGTATCGCTGTTCATTCGCCTGATGCAGGTGCTGGTGCGGCCGCACAAGGTGAAGTTCCCATGCCCCGCCTGCGGGCTTTCGGCGCACGATCCCGACGCCGTCCACTGCAAGGCGTGCGGCCACCTGCTCAACATTCCCAACGACGAGGCATGACCGCCCTTGCCCCGAGCCGGGCGGCGCCTATGGTGGCGGTGTTATAAAATTGCAGTAGGGGGACATTCCATGAAACTGCCCGCGCTCGCCGCGACGCTGCTGCTTGCCAGCGCCGCGCCGGCCGTCGCCGCCGAAACGCCGTTCGAATGGCTGGAGGCCGTCGACGGCGCCCGGGCCATGGAATGGGTCCAGGCCGAGAACGCCAAGACCCTGCCGGTGCTGACCGGCGACGCCCGCTACGCCGGGCTGCATGCCGAGGCCCTGACCATCCTGTCGGCCAAGGACCGGATCCCGACCTCCAAGTTCATCGGAACCGGCGTCTACAACTTCTGGCAGGACGCCGCGAACGTGCGCGGCCTGTGGCGCCGGACGACGCTGGGCAGCTTCCGATCGGCGACGCCGACCTGGGAGACGGTGCTGGACGTCGACGCCCTGGCCAAGGCCGAGAACGCCAACTGGATCTGGAAGGGCTCCAACTGCCGGCCGGTGACCCACGACCGCTGCCTGGTCGACCTGTCCAACGGCGGCAAGGACGCCGTCGAGGTCCGCGAGTTCGACCTGAAGACCAAGGCCTTCGTCGAAGGCGGCTTCCGCCTGTCGGAATCGAAGCAGACCGTGGCCTGGCTGGACGCCGACACCCTGATCCTGACCCGCGACTGGGGCCCGGGCACGACCACCGAGTCCGGCTATGGCTTCGTGGTGAAGACGCTCAAGCGTGGCCAGCCGCTGTCGGAGGCCAAGGAAGTCTATCGCGGTTCGCCCAAGGACGTCAGCGTCACGCCGATGGTCTATCGCGACGCCAAGGGCCAGCGCGTCGTCGTGCTCCGGCGCGCCGTCGACTTCTTCCACACCGAATTCCTGCTGCTGACCGACAAGGGCGTCGAGAAGACCCAGATCCCGCAGCGCTCGACGATCCAGGGCTTCGTCAACGGCGACCTGATCGTCACGCTGGAGGAGTCCTGGACCCGTCCGCGGTTCGACAAGGACAAGGATCCGAAGGTCTTCGCCAGCGGAACCTTGATCTCGATCACGCCCGACAAGGCGCTCGGCAAGCCGCTGACCGGCCCGAACGGCGAGATCGTCATCAGCAACAACTGCGATCCCTGCGTCGTCTTCGAGCCGAACGCACGACAGTCGATCGACCAGGTCGAAGTGACCGACAACCGTGTCGCCGCCGTCGTCTACGACAACGTGCGCGGCCGGCTGATGACGTTCCAGGATCGCGGCGAGTGGGGCTGGCGCGCCTCGACCTTGCCGACCGCCGACAACGCCTCGATCAACCTGGTTTCGGCCAGCGACGGCGGCGATCAGCTGTTCTTCACGGTCGAGAGCTTCGTCTCGCCGACGCAGCTGAGCCTGGGCGAGCTGGTCGCCGGCAAGTTGGAGGTCGTGAAGACCATGCCGGCTCGCTTCAAGGCCGACGACCTGACCGTCGAACAGTTCGAGGCGACGTCGAAGGACGGAACCAAGATCCCCTACTTCGTGATCCGCAAGACGAACCTGAAGTACGACGGCTCGAATCCGGCCCAGGTGTTCGCCTACGGCGGCTTCCAGCTGAGCAAGCTGCCGCTGTACGACCCGATCAACGGCAAGCTCTGGCTGGAGCGCGGCGGGGTCCAGATCGTCCCCAACATCCGCGGCGGCGGCGAGTTCGGTCCGGCCTGGCACGAGGCGGCGCTGAAGCAGAACCGCCAGCGCGCCTACGACGACCTGTTCGCCGTGGCCGAGGACGTCGTGGCCCGCAAGATCAGCTCGCCGCGCCACATGGGCTTCTACGGCCGTTCGAACGGCGGCCTGCTCGCCGGCGTGGCCCTGACCCAGCGCCCCGATCTCTGGAACGCGGTGGTGGTCGAAAGCCCGCTGCTGGACATGCTGCGCTACCACCTGCTGCCGGCCGGCGCGTCCTGGATCGGCGAGTACGGCGACCCGACCAAGCCGGAGGAGGCCGCCTGGATCGCGAAGTACTCGCCGTTCCAGAACGTGAAGCCGGGGGTGAAGTACCCGCTGGCCTACATCACCACCTCGACCAAGGACGACCGCGTCCACCCGGGCCACGCCCGCAAGTTCGCGGCCCGGCTGGAAGAGGTCGGCGCGCCGTATCTCTACTACGAGAACACCGACGGCGGTCACGCCAACGCCGCCGATCCCGCGGCCAACGCGAAGCGCTGGGCCATGCACTACGTCTACCTGTCCCGTCAGCTGATGGATTGAAGCTTCCGATGCGATCCCTACTTTTGGCGGCAGCCATGACCGCCGCCGCCTTTTCCGCGTCCGCCCAGACTTCCGGCTCGACGCCTGCCCGCACCCCCGCCGATCCCTTCCAGTGGATGGAGGAGATCGAGGGAGCCAAGCCGCTTGCCTGGGCCCGCGCCGAGAACGACCGCTCGCTGCCGGTTCTGCAGAACGATCCTCGCTACAAGGATCTGAACGACAAGGCGCTGGCCATCGTCAACGCCAAGGACCGGGTGCCCGGCGTCGGATTCTCGGGCGACGGCAAGCTGAGCAACTTCTGGCAGGACGCCACGCATGTGCGCGGCGTCTGGCGCAAGACCACGCTCGACAGCTACCGGACGGCCGATCCGGTGTGGGAAACCGTCCTGGACGTCGACGCCCTGGCCAAGGCCGAGGGCAAGAACTGGGTCTACAAGGGCGCCAGCTGCCTGTCGCCGGACGATCGCCACTGCCTGGTCGTCCTGTCGGACGGCGGCAAGGACGCGATGGTCTATCGCGAGTTCGACAGCGTGACGAAGACCTTCGTCGCCGGCGGTTTCGAGGCGCCGGAAGGCAAGCAGAACGTCACCTGGCTCGACAAGGACACCCTGCTGATCGCCCGCGAGTGGGAGCCGGGGACCCTCACCAAGTCCAGCTATCCCTATGTGTTGAAGGTTTGGAAGCGCGGAACGCCGCTGGCCGAGGCCAAGGAGGTCTTCCGGGGCAAGGTCGAGGACGTGATGGTCACGCCCTTCGTGCTGCGCGATCCCGACGGCAAGGTCCAGGCGGCGATGGTCAGTCGCGCCGTCAGCTTCTTCGAGACCGAGACCTACCTGCTCACGGACAAGGGAACCGTGAAGCTGCCCTTCCCGCTGAAGAGCGGGATCCAGGGTCTGGTCCAAGGCAAGCTGGTCTTCACCCTCGAACAGGACTGGGCCGAGCATGGCCTCAAGCAGGGCGACCTGGCGGCCTTCGACCTGGCCGCGCTCAAGGCCGACCCGGCCAAGGCGCATCCGACGCTGATCCTGCGACCGGCGGCGAACCAGGCGATCGAGGGAACCAACATCACCCGCAACAAGCTGGTGGTCACCTTGAACGAGGACGTCAAGGGCAAGGCGCTGGTGTTCACGCCGGGCGCGGACGGCTGGACCAGCAAGCCGCTGGATCTGCCGGCCAACGCCACGATCGGCATCGGTTCGGCGTCGGAGACCGACGACCGCGTCTGGATCACCGTGACCAACTACCTGACGCCGACCACCTACTGGCTGGCGGATGCGGCGACCGGCAAGCTGGAGACGATCAAGGCCTCCCCGGCCCGCTTCGACGCCAGCAAACACGTCGTCGAGCAGTTCTTCGCCACCTCCAAGGACGGGACCAAGGTGCCGTACTTCGTCGTTCGCCCGAAGGATCTGAAGTATGACGGCCAGGCTCCGACGTTGCTCTACGCCTACGGCGGGTTCCAGGTTTCGCTGACCCCCAGCTACTCGGGTTCGGTCGGCAAGCTGTGGCTCGAGCGAGGCGGCGTCTATGTCGTGGCCAATATCCGCGGCGGCGGCGAGTACGGCCCGGCATGGCACCAGGCCGGCCTCGAGTCCAACCGGCAGAAGGTCTACGACGACTTCTTCGCGGTGTCGGAAGACCTGATCGCCCGCAAGATCACCAGCCCGCGCCGGCTCGGGATCATGGGCGGCAGCAACGGCGGCCTGTTGATGGGCGTGGCCCTGACCCAGCGGCCGGACCTCTACAACGCCGTCGTGGTGCAGGTGCCGCTGTTCGACATGCTGAACTACACCAGCATGGGCGCGGGCGCCTCCTGGGTCGGCGAGTACGGTGATCCGGCCAAGCCTGACGAACGCGCCTGGATCGCGAAGTACGACCCCTACTCGAACCTGAAGGCGGGCCAGAAGTATCCGCGCGCCTTCATCGAGACCTCGACCAAGGACGACCGGGTGCACCCGGCGCATGCCCGCAAGGCTGCCGCTCGCCTCAAGGCGCTCGGCTACGATTATCTCTATTACGAGAACATCGACGGCGGGCACTCCGCGGCGGCAAACCTCAACGAGACGGCCCGGCGAAACGCCCTGGAGTTCACCTATCTCAGCCAGCAGCTGATGGACTGATCGTCCGATCCGTCGCTGAAAAAAGAGCCCCCGTCGCGAACGCGGCGGGGGCTTAGTTTTTCAAGGCCCTGGGGGGAGGGTAGTGGGCCTAGAATGCGTAGCGGGCGGTCAGCTGGAACACCGGACCGGCCTTCTCGGTCTCGATCTCGTATTCGTCGTGCTTGCGGTCGATCTGGTCCTGGATCGAGCCGAACTTGTCGAAGACCTCGTCCTTGGAGGAGTCGAGCAGGTTCTGGCCGGTCAGGCGGACGACCAGGCGCTCGCCGATGCGCTTCTCGATGAACATCTCCAGGTCGCCGCCGTACTCGGTGCGCACCTCCTCGAGCGTGATCCGGCTCCAGGCGTTGCCCTGCTTGCGGTAGGTCACGCCGAAGGCGGCCTCCCAGCTGGGCAGATCCTGGATGAAGCCGACGTTGAACACGTAGTTGGACTGGCTGTTGAACCTGCGGCTGCCGTAGCGATCATTGATGTCGCTATCGAGCCAGCTGTAGTTCAGGAACACGCCGGTGTTTTCCAGGCCGATGAAGGTGAGGGGGGTCGACAGGTCGAACTCCACGCCCCAGACCTTGCCGTCGCCGACGTTCTTCGAGGTGTAGACGCGCTTGACGGCGGCCGGATCGGTCCTGTCGACGCTCAGCAGGTCTTCTTCAATCAGGTCGGAGATCTGGCGGTAGAAGACGTTGACGCCGGCGACGCCGCGGCCGGGCAGCCGGCGCTCGTAACCGAGGTCCAGGCCCCAGGCGGTCTCGGGCTTCAGGTTCGGATTGCCGATGAAGTCCTGGTCGTCGCCGTACTCGTCCTTGAGCAGGATCGGCTGCAGCGAGTCGAAGTTCGGGCGACGCACGGTGCGGCCGACCGAGAGGTTGATGCGGCCGTTGTCGCCCGCACGGAACTTGAAGTTCGCCGACGGCAGGAGGAAGGCGTAGTCGTTCTCGGTGACCCGGTCGGCCGCCCCGACGCCGCCGCTGTCGTCAGTGATCTTGGTGTCGGTGGTCTCGTAGCGCAGGCCGACTTCCCAGGTGACCAGGTCGGTCTTGCCGTTCAGCATCACATAGGGGTCGATCCGGGTCTCCTCGATGGCGACCTTGCCGAAGCCCTGGTCGGTCCACGAGCCCGTCGGCGCGGGATAGGCGAACCCGCCGTTGACGCCGTTGGCGACGTTGAAGCGGTTGCGGCGCTCGGTGACCAGGTTGTCGCGGCTCTTGTCGACGTACTGAACGCCGAACGACAGCTTTCCGAAGCCGATGTCACGCTCATGCTCGAGTTCGGCGCTGAGCTCGCTGTCCTTGAGGTCGGTCCTGGTTTCGTCGCGGGTGAAGCGGTCGGCGTCGGGGAACGGCGCCGCGTCGCGCAGGAACTCCAGCTCCTGCTCGAACTCGAACTGGTCGTCCTTCAGTTCCGAGTAGCCCAGCTTGAACTTGGAGCGGCCGCCGAACATGTCGCGGACGTACTTGCCGCGGAGCGACCAGCTGTCGGTCAGGATGTCGAGGTCGTTGTCGTTGGCGGTGAGCAGGTTGGCGTTGTCGCGGATGCCGCCGCGGTACTCCAGGGAGTCCTCGTCCTGCAGGCGATCGGTGCGGACGAAGAAGCCTTCCAGGGTCAGGTCGCCGCCGCCGACGGCGACGTCGTAGCTGGCGTTAAACGAGTAGTCGGTGCCGTCGCGGACGTCGGTCTGGACCTCGATGTTGTCCAGCGCGCCGCCCGGCGTCTTGTAGCGCCAGCTGGTCTTTTCCTTGGGCGCGCGGCGGCCCTGGACGTTGGCGCCGATCAGCAGGCGGCCGGGGCCGACTTCGCCGCCCCAGTAGACGCCGGCGTTACCGGCGAACTTGTCGTCGTTGTAGCGCGTGACGCCGCCGCGGACGTAGCCGCCGTTCAGGGTCAGGGCGTCGCGCAGCACGATGTTCAGGGCGCCGGCGACGGCGTCGCCGCTGCGGTTGGCCGACGGCGCGCGGATGATCTCGATCCGGTCGAGCAGTTCGGCCGGAATGCGGTCGACGAAGAAGGACCGGTCGGCCAGGGCGCCGGGCACCTTCTCGCCGTTGATCAGGATCTGGGTGTAGCCCGGGTCCAGGCCGCGCAGGCGGGCGCCGTCCGATTCCAGGACGTCCGACAGGAAGGTCACGCTGGGCACGCGCTTCATCGCATCGCCGGCCGAGACCGGCTCGAACCGCTGGAAGTACTCCTGGTCGTAGGAGAGGACCGGCGCCGCGTCTTCGGTGCGGTTGCGATAGGTGATCTCGCCGGTGACGATCAACGCCTCGACATTGGTCGGAGCGTCGGCGGCGGTGGCGATCGCCCCGTCGGCGGCCAGCGCCTGGGCGGCGAAGGCCAGCGGCGTGAGCGCCGCCAGCGCGAACAGCGCGGTCTTCCTCATTTCGGATATCCCCCATGTGCGACGCGGTCCTGGGCTCGGACAGGCCGCGATCAGAAACGGGGGAGGGCATAGTCACCGGCGAAGACGGCTCGGTGATGGTTGTCGGACAGTTTTGTTGCAGTCGCGCCGTGGGCGGATGTTGCCGCCCACGGAACGCGTCAGGCGGTCCGGGTCCAGGCGAACGCCAGCTCGCCCTCGCGATGGGCGAAACGGTTCACATGGTCGGCGACGACGTCCTCCAGCCGGAGCAGACCGGCGTCATCCGCCGCCTCCAGCACGACGCCGAGGACGCCGGGGCCGACGGTGAGCCGGCACAGACCGAGCGGCAGCTCGATCCGTCCCGACGCCTCGTCGAACGTCACCGGGAACTTGTGCGCCCAGTGTTTGCACAGCTGAGTCATGTACCGGGCCGCGTGGGCCGTGGAGACGCTGGCGATGCTCTGCATCAGGCGCGCTCCACGGCGGCGGCGGCGGCGTCCAGGGCGTCGCAGATGGTCGCGATCTGCTCCTTGGACAGCGATCCGCCGGTGGTCTTCAGCTTCAGGGCGGTGCGCAGGTTCTCGCGGGCCCGCAGGATCTGCGGCGAGAAGGCGGCGCTGGAGGCCGCCGCTTCGGCCATGCGCTGGAAGATGCCGCTGGCCTGGGCCTCATTGGCGGCCAGGTGCGCCTCGCCTTCCGGCGTGGCGGTGTAGAGCTTGCGGCCGCCCGGCGCGTCGGCGGCGGTGACGAAGCCCATTTCCTCGAGCCAGGTCAGGGTCGGATAGACCACGCCCGGGCTGGGCGAATAGGCGCCGCCGGCCTGCTCCTCGATCTCCTTGATGATCTCGTAGCCGTGGCGCGGCTTGTCGGCGATCAGGCGCAGGATGACCAGTTTCAGGTCGCCGTGGTCGAAGAAGCGGCCGAACCGCCCGCCGCGGCCGCCGCCGCGCATGTGATGTCCGCCCCAGCCGTGACGGCCCCAGCGGTGATGTTCGTGATGATGAAAGCCATGATGGCGATGCATGTTTCGATCCTTACTCGATATATCTGAACTGCACCTATCAGATATATCGAAAGCGTATCGAGTCAATAGATATATCGAAAAATATCGGAAGCGCCGTCAGGCGACCTGATCGTAGGCGGTCCGGGCGCGTACGATCTGGGGGTGAGCGCCCTCCGCCCAGCCGACCAGGGCGGCCAGGGGATCGAGCAGGGTGCGACCCAGCGGCGACAGGCGATATTCGACGCTCGGCGGCTTGGTCGGAAACACCTCTCGTTCGATCAGGCCGTCACGCTCGAGGTCGCGCAGGGTCTGGGTGAGCATGCGTTGCGAGATGTCGGGCACGGCGCGGCGGATGGCGCTGAAGCGCTGCGGGCCGTCGGCCAGCACCATGATCAGCAGGGTGCTCCACTTGTCGCCCAGGTGGTCGATGACGTCGCGCACCGGACAGCGCGCCGCGTCGAAGGTCTGGCCCTTCCAGGCGTTGAGGCTGCGGGTGAGCGTCTCGGCGGCGGACATGGCGGTTCCCTTGGCGTAACCTGGTGACGTTTCCGTGCCTCCTTTAAGTAGGCGTGGCGCTCTCACATTTGAAGCAGGTCTCGAAATGAGACCATGAATCAGAACGAGAGATCGAACGATGACCCAATCCTCTCCCCGCCTGCTGGTCACCGGCGCCGGCGGTCATCTCGGCCGCCGCGTCGTCGAACTGCTGCTCGACGCCGGCGCCGACGTGATCGCGACCAGCCGCGACGTCGCCAAGCTGGCGGACCTGGCCGCGCGCGGCGCTGAAATCCGCAGCGCCGACTTCGACGACCCGGCCTCGCTGGAGGCCGCCTTCGCGGGCGCCGACCGCCTGCTGCTCGTCAGCACCGATGCGCTCGCCGAGCCCGGTCGTCGCCTGGCCCAGCATCGCGCCGCCGTCGCGGCGGCGGCGAAGGTCGGGGTCAAGCACCTCCTCTACACCTCGGCGCCTTCGCCCCAGCCGCAGGCCGAAGGCGGAGTTCTCGACGACCATTTCTGGACCGAGCAGGCGATCGTCGAGACCGGCCTCGACTGGACCCTCCTGCGCCACGCCCTCTATGCCGACCTGCTGTTGGGAAGCGGACCGCAGGCCATCGCCTCGGGCAAGCTGTTCAGCGCCACACGAGGTCGCGGTCGATCCTACGTGACGCGTGAGGACTGCGCCCGCGCCGACGCCGCCGCGTTGCTGACGGCGACCGGACGCGAGATCATCGACGTTACGGGACCGGCCCAGGTGACTCAGGACCAAATCGCGGCGCTGCTGTCCGAGCTCTCGGGCAAGCCGGTCGCCCATGTCGATCTCGACGCGCAGGCGCTGGTCTCGGGCCTGGCGGCGGCCGGTCTGCCGCCGTTCGTCGTCGACATGCTGGCGGCCTTCGACGCCCAGACCGCGGCTGGCTACCACGAGGTGATCACCGACGCCGTCGAGCGGTTCGGCGGTCGCGCGCCCCAGACTCTGCGCAGCTTCCTGGAGGCGAACCGCGCGGCGCTGGCGGTCTAGCCGATCCTCTACGGAGAAGGGGTTGCGGGGCCTCACACGCCCCGCAGCGTCTCGGCCAGCAGGCGGCCTTCGTTCGCCCGGCTGGAACCGGCTCGCCAGGCGACCACGATCTCGCGGCTGGGATGCTCGGCCGCGAGGGGCCGGATGGTCACGGGCACATGCTGGGCCAGGCCCGCCTCGACGGCCATGGCCGGCAGGAACGAGACGCCCAGACCTGAACCCACCATCTGCACCAGCGTCGGAAGCGAGGTGGCCGCGAAGGTCTCCTCGTCGCTGGCCTTGGGCGGCTCCAGCCCGCAGGCGGCCAGGGCGTGGTCGCGCAGGCAGTGGCCATCCTCGAGCAGGATCAGGTCGGACGGGGCCAGGCTCTCGGGATTGATCTTCCGGTCCTTGTCGAGGATCGGGTGGCCGTCCGGAACGGCGGCCAGGAGTTCGTCGTGCTCGACATGGGCCCAATTGAGGCCGGTCATGTCGTAGGGCAGGGCGATCAGCGCCGCGTCCAGCGCCCCGGCCCGCAACGAGGCGATCAGGCGATGGGTCAGGTCTTCGCGCAGGAACAGCCGCAGCTTGGGAAAACGCTCGCGCAGCGCCGGCAGGGCCTTGGGCAGCAGGAAGGGCGCGACCGTCGGAATCACGCCCAACCGGAACCGCCCGCTCAGCGGCTGGCCGGCGCCCTGCGCCGCCTGCACCAGGTCTTCCGCCTGGTCGAGGATGAGCCGGGCGCGCCGAACGGCCTCCTCGCCGGCGGCGGTCAGGATCACGCCGGAGCGGGCGCGGTCCACGACCGGCGCCCCGAGGATCTTCTCCAGCTCGGCGATGCCGGCCGAGAGGGTCGGTTGTGTCACGTGCGCCGCTTCGGCCGCGCGGCTGAAGGAGCCATGCTCGGAGAGCAGCTTCAGATATTGCAGTTGGCGCAGCGTCGGGAGCATGGACGCAAGATAGGCCCGATCGATCGACGCTGCAAAAAGCAATCGAGCGGCTTTATGGGCGGCGCCGGTCGACGATAGAGGCTCTCTCTATCGAGTCGGAAAGAAATATCGATTGGATTTGTAGGGGCGGGGCTCGTACTTACAGCTTGTCTCCATCAAGACAGACGGCCGCGCTCCTCCCCCCGAAGGCGGCCGTCCGATCCGGGAGCCCCCGCACCCATGCCCTCCCACGGTGCGTCGGGCTCCCGGACCCCCCTTCTCTCTCAATCTATTGAGGCTTGCCGGTCTCCACATAGGCCTTGAAGCGTTTCAGCTGTTCGCCGACGACCATGTCGAAGAGCGGCGCGTTCTTGACCATCTCCGGCCGTAGCCCCCCGACGTTGTAGGTCTGGACCACCTCGGTTCCGGCTTCGGTCTTCTTCAGGCTGAAGGTCAGGGCGCCGGCCGCGCCCTCGTCCTGTAGCGGCCCGAGAGCGGCGTCGATGCGCAGCATCTGACCCGGCCAGGCGAGGACGACCTCGCCGTGTTTCACGCCGCCGCCCTTCGGAAAGCGCTCGCAGAAGCAGGCGCCGGGCTCCAGCGCGACGGTCATGTTGGCGGCGTCGCCCGTGTAGCTGTGCTGGCCGTTCCACCACTTCCCGATCTCGCCGAGCGCGGCGTAGACCTTGTCCGGCGGCGCGGCGACCGTGACGCGGTTCTCGATGCGCACGACGGCGCCCTCGGCCGACTTCACTTCCGCCTGGGCGGGTGCGGCGAGCGCGAGCGCGAAGGCCGACAGGACGAACGCTGCACGCATGATCAACCTCCCCAGGTTCAGGTTCGGGGAAGGGTGGCCTCAGGCCGCCTCGAACCGCAAGGGGGCGCCCCAGAAGGTCGCAACCAGGCCGTTCTGTTCGCCGGGTGTCCCCGTGGTCAGGAAACGGCGCTCGCCGCCGGCGCCGGCGATGTACTCCGGGTGCCGCTCGAAGTAGCGGGCCAGCGCGTCGGCGGTGGCGCCGGGCTGGTGGATCAGCGGCGTGCCGTCGGGCAGGGCGTCGCGGAACAGATCGGCGATGATCTCGTAGTGGGTGCAGCCCAGCACCGCCCGGTCCGGGTGGCGGCCGACGCGGCTCTTCAGCACCTTCACATGCCCTTCGACTTCGGTCCGGAGCACGTCGCGCGAGGCGTCCTGCTCGATCAGCCGGGCCAGGTTCGGGCAGGGCTCGGAGAAGACGGCCAGGTCCTGCTTGCGCTTGTCGATCTCGATCTCGAACACCCGGCTGTTGGCTGTGCCCGGAGTGGAGAAGACGCCCAGGATGTCGACCTTCTGCACCTGCTCGTCGCGTCGATCCGCCTCGTGCTCCCAGGGCAGGCCGGTGGCCGCCTCGATGGTCGGCACGATGATGCCGAGCACGTTCAGCGAACGGCCGGTCTCGCGGCGATAGCCGGGCAGCCAGGTCTGCTGCAGGCGGCGCAGGGCGATGGCCGAAGCGGTGTTGCAGGCCAGCACGACCAGGCTGGCGCCCGCGTCGAACAGGCGGATGCAGCCGGCCTTGGTCAGCTCGACGATCTCCTCGCCGGGCCGGCCTCCGTAGGGCGCGTTGGCCTGGTCCGCCAGATAGACGAAGTCAGCCTGCGGGAAGCGCTCGACGAGCGCGCGGTGGACCGTGAGGCCCCCGACTCCGGAATCGAAGACGCCGATGGACATGGCTTCGCTTTAGAGCTCCGGCCGCCGTAACGGAAGCGTGTCCGCCACATTACAGGCCGTTCATGTGACGCGGGGGTAACGCGACTATAGGGTCCCGGCCAAATATTCTGGTCACGGAGCCACTATGCAACGACGACAGGTTCTTATCGGGGGCGCCAGCCTCTTCCTCGCGCCGGCTTTCGCTTCGGCGGCGGATCTCGGGGCCCCGGCGGCGGACGTGCTGAAGCGCGACGCCGTGGCGGCGCGCGCCGTCCTGCCCAAGCAGGCTCCGAAGGCCGAGCTGCTGCAGGTCTGGACCGGTCCGTACGGCGGCGTGCCGCCCTGGGACAAGGTCACGGCCGCCAAGCTGCGCGAAGCCATCCTCGAAGGCATCGACCTGCAGCGCGCCGAGATCAAGGCGATCGCCGAGAACAAGGCCGCGCCGACCTTCGCCAACACCCTGGTGGCGCTGCAGATGGCCGGCGAGCCGCTGGACCGCGCCATGTCCGTGTTCGGCGTCATGACCTCGAACATCGGCTCGAACGAGTATGAGGCGCTGGACACCGAGGTGTCGCCGATCCTGTCGGCCGCCCAGGACGAGATCACCTTCAACGAGGCGCTGTTCAAGCGCGTGAAGGCCGTCGCCGACGGCGCCGCCGCGGCCAAGCTGTCGCCGCAGCAGACCCGCGTGGCCACTCGCCGCCGCGACGCCTTCGTCCGCAACGGCGCCGCGCTGGACGCCGCCGGCAAGGCCGAGCTGGGCCGCATCAACACCGCCCTGTCGGCCGCCTTCACCGCCTTCGGCCAGAAGGTGGTCGGCGACGAGCGGGGCTGGACCGTCATCCCGACCGAAGCCGGCATGGCCGGCATGGCGGCCTCGAACAAGGCCGCCGCCGCCGCGGCCGCCAAGTCGCGCAACCTCGACGGCTGGGTCATCGCCAACACCCGCTCGGCCGTCGACCCGTTCCTGACCTTCGCCGACGACCGCGCCCTGCGCGAGAAGGTGTGGCGCAAGTTCGTGAGCCGCGGCGACAACGGCGACGCCAACGACACCAACGCCACGATCGCCGAGATCGTGAAGCTGCGGGCCCAGCGCGCCAAGCTGCTCGGCTTCGAGCATCACGCCGCCTGGCGGATGCAGGACACCATGGCCAAGACGCCGGCCGCGGCCAACGACCTGATGATGCGGGTCTGGGCCCCGGCCAAGGCGCGCGTCGCCGAGGAGGTGGCCGACATGCGCAAGATCGCCGGTCACGACATCGAGCCCTGGGACTACCTCTACTACGCCGAGAAGGTCCGTAAGGCGAAGTACGACCTCGATCAGAACGAGCTGAAGCCCTACTTCGAGCTCAACAACGTCAAGCAGGGCGCCTTCTACATGGCGGGCCGGCTGTACGGCTTCGAGTTCGTCAAGCTGGCCAAGGGCGCGGTGCCGGTCTTCCATCCGGACGTCGAGGTCTTCGAGGTCAAGGACAAGGCCAGCGGCAAGCACATCGGCCTGTTCTATTCCGACGACTTCGCCCGTCCGGGCAAGCGGTCGGGCGCCTGGATGACCACCTACCGGGCCCATTCGACCTACGACGGTCCGCAGAACGTCCTGGCCTCGAACAACAACAACTTCACCAAGGCGGAGGCCGGTCAACCGCTGCTGATCTCGCTGGACGACGCCCAGACGCTGTTCCACGAGTTCGGCCACGCGCTGCACTACCTGTCGTCGGTCGTGGTCTACCCCGACCTCGGCAACACGCCGCGCGACTTCGTCGAGTACCCCTCGCAGGTGCACGAGCACTGGGTGCTGACCCGTCCGATCCTCGACGGCTTCATGAAGCACGTCGAGACCGGCAAGCCGATGCCGCAGGCCCTGGTCGAGAAGATCGACGCCTCGGGCACCTTCAACCAGGGCTACGCGACGGTCAGCTACCTGTCGTCGGCGCTGGTCGACATGGACCTGCACACCCGCGCCGATCCGCCGACCGACATCGACGCCTTCGAGCGCGACAGCCTGGCGCGCTACGGCATGCCGAAGGAGATCGTGATGCGGCACCGCCTGCCGCAGTTCAATCACCTCTTCACCTCGGACGCCTACTCGGCCGGCTACTACTCCTACCTGTGGTCGGAAGTGATGGACGCCGACACCTGGGCCTACTTCGAGGAGAGCGGCGATCCGTTCAATCCGGACATCGCCAAGCGCTACAAGTCGATCATCCTGGCGCCGGGCAACAGCACGGACCGCGCGGAAGCCTACCGCGCCTTCCGCGGCCGCGACCCGGACGTGAAGGCGCTGCTGAAGGTCCGGGGCTTCCCGACCTCGTAGGCGCAGCCGACAGTGAGAAGGGGCCGTGGTTCGAGAGGACCGCGGCCCTTTTTCTTTGGGGCCTTTTTCTTTGAATGGGCGATGGCCATGTCGGAGCCGAGGGCGCTCGTTCGTTCTTGAGTCAGTTGTAAGGAGACCCCCATGCTCGACATCACCGGCATCGACCACATCGTCCTGCGCGCCCGCGACGGGGAGGGGCTGGTGCGGTTCTACACCGAGGTGCTGGGGCTGACCGTCGAGCGGCGGCAGGACGCCATCGGCCTGGTTCAGCTGCGCGCCGGGCGGAACCTGATCGACATCGTGCCGGTCGACGGCAAGCTGGGCCGCATGGGCGGCGCCGCGCCCGGCGCCGAGGGGCGCAACCTCGACCACTTCTGCCTGAACATCCGCGACTTCGATATCGACCGGGTGAAGGCGCATCTGGAAGCGCACGGCGTCGAACTGGGCGAGGAAGGCCTGCGTTACGGCGCCGGCGGCGAGGGCCTGTCGATCTATCTCAAGGACCCCGAGGGGAATGGGGTCGAGCTGCGGGGCTGACCCTCGCCGTGGACGGGGCTACCAGAAAGCTCTTCGGCGATAGGTGATCATCACGACGTAGGCGACGAACAGGATGCCGATGCACAGAGCAAGGGCGATCCTCGTGTCGATGTCGAGCGGCGGCCGGGTCATGCCCGGCCGCCCGAGGCGCGGTCGATCGCTTCGATCAGGCGGTCGCGCTCCTTGTTGATCCAGTGGCCGTCGGCATAGTTGGCGATGAAAGCTTCCACGAACGTGGCCGGGTCCTCGCCGAAGATCTCGCGGACGGGGACGCCGTTCGCCGCGCTTTCCTCGAACAGGTCCACGAGGTCGCCGTACATCCGCACCGCGACGTCGCCCTTGGCGACGCCTCCGGCGTACATCAGGTATCGCTCCAGCGCCTCGAACGCGGCGCGATAGGTCGCGGGGAGCCGTTTGATGCGCGCCTTGCACTCGCGGTACTGCTTTTTCTGCTCAAGCGATCCGGTGACCAGCTCGATCCATCCGATGGCCATGACTACTTCCTTTCCGCATGGAGCTGTTCGAGCCGTTCCGCGAGGAAGCTCCATGTCCTCCAGAACTCTTCGAGATAGTCCCGCCCCTTGGCGTTGAGGGCGTAGACCTTCCGCGGCGGCCCCTTCTCCGAGGGGACCTTTTCGACATCGACCAGGCCCTTCTGCTCGTTCCTGACGAGCAGGGCGTAGACGGTGCCTTCGGCGATGTCGGAGAAGCCCTGCTCCCGCAGCCGCGACGTGATCTCGTAGCCGTAGGCGGGCCGCCTGGAGAGCAGCGCGAGGATGATGCCCTCCAGCGTGCCCTTGAGCATCTCGGTCATCTGCTTGCTCACGAGGCCTCCAGCTACTTAGTGTTGCTATCTAGTGGTATATAGCGATGCTAAGTAGTCATGGTCAAGCCCCACGCGACGAGGTGGGCAGGCATCTTGATTTCCGGGGCTTTTCCGCGCATAAGGCCCGCCTTCCGGCGCAGATGCAGTTCAGCGCCCTCCACCATCACGACCCCCGCGCCTATCTCATTGCGGGACGAGGATGGCGAGGCCCCCCGTCGACGTGATCGTCCACGGGGGCGAATTGCGTTTGGGCGATTGAGGTAACGAATGTTCGAAGGCCTTACAGAACGGCTCAGCGGCGTATTCGACCGGCTCTCCGGTCGCGGCGTGCTGGGCGAGAAGGACATCGACGAGGCGCTGCGCGAGGTCCGCGTCGCGCTGCTCGAGGCCGACGTCGCCCTGCCGGTGGTCAAGGACTTCATCGCCAAGGCCAAGGAAAGCGCGACCGGCGAGGCCGTGATCCGTTCGATCCGTCCCGCCGACCAGGTGGTGAAGATCGTCTACGACGGCCTAGTCGAGATGCTGGGCGGCGAAGAGGCCGAAGGCCTCAAGCTGGCGCTGAACCCGCCGTCGATCATCCTGATGGCCGGCCTCCAGGGCTCGGGCAAGACCACCACCGCCGCCAAGCTGGCCCTGCGCCTGACCAGGACGGACCGCAAGAAGGTCCTGATGGCCTCGCTCGACACCCGCCGTCCGGCGGCGATGGAGCAGCTGGCCACGCTGGGCAAGCAGATCGAGGTCGACACCCTGCCGATCGTCGCCGGCCAGAGCGCCGTCGACATCGCCCGCCGCGCGCTGCAGGCGGCCAAGCTGTCGGGCTACGACGTCCTGATCCTCGACACCGCCGGCCGCACCACGCTCGACGAGCAGATGATGGCCGAGGCGGCGCAGATCGCGCAGATCGCCGTCCCGACCGAGACCCTGCTGGTCGCCGACAGCCTGACCGGCCAGGACGCCGTCCGCACGGCCAAGGCCTTCCACGAGCGCCTGCCGCTGACCGGCCTGGTGCTGACCCGCGCCGACGGCGACGGGCGCGGCGGCGCGGCCCTGTCGATGCGGGCCGTCACCGGCCTGCCGATCAAGTTCCTGGGCGCGGGTGAAAAGGTCGAGGCGCTGGACGTCTTCGACGCCCGCCGCGTGGCCGGCCGCATCCTGGGTCAGGGCGACGTCGTCGCGCTGGTCGAGAAGGCCGCCGCCGACCTTGACCAGGCCAAGGCCGAGGCCATGGCCAAGAAGCTGGCCAAGGGCCAGTTCGATCTGGAGATGATGGCCGACCAGCTCGCCCAGATGGAGCGGATGGGCGGCATGGAAGGCCTGATGGGCATGCTGCCCGGCGTCCAGAAGATGAAGAAGCAGATCGCCGAGTCCGGTCTGAACGACAAGTCGATCGGCCGTCAGCGCGCGATCATCGGCTCGATGACCAAGGCCGAGCGCCGCAAGCCCGACCTCCTGCAGGCCTCGCGCAAGCGCCGTATCGCGGCCGGCGCCGGCGTGGACGTGGCCGAGGTCAACCGGCTGCTCAAACAGCATCGCCAGATGGCCGATGCGATGAAGATGATGACCCGCAACGGCGGCGCCGGCCTGGCGAAGATGGCCGGCATGCTGGGCGGCGGCGGTATGAACCGCCTCAAGAATCTCGGCGGCGGAAAGATGCCGGAGCCGGATGCGAAGGAACTCGAACAGCTGCAGCAGAAGCTCCAGGGCCTCGGCGGCGGCGCACCCAACCCCGGGGGGCTTCCGGGCCTCGGCGGCCCCGCGCTGCCGCCCGGTTTCAACCCGTTCAAGAAATAGAACGACCTAGAGGACTACCGTTATGCTGAAGATCCGTCTCGCCCGTGGCGGCGCCAAGAAGCGCCCCTACTACTCGATCGTCGTCGCTGACAGCCACTCGCCCCGCGACGGCCGCTTCATCGAGAAGGTCGGCACCTACAACCCGCTGCTGCCCAAGGACGGCCCGACTCCGCGCGTCACGCTGAAGCTCGAGTCGATCCAGGCCTGGATCGCCAAGGGCGCCCAGCCGACCGACCGCGTCGCCCGTTTCCTGGCCGCCGAAGGCGTGGGCCAGTGGAAGCAGGGCAATAACCCGAACAAGGGCAAGCCGGGCAAGAAGGCCGAGGAACGCGCCGCCGAGCGCGCCCAGCGCGAAACCGACCGCGCCGAAGCCGCCGCCGCCGCCAAGGCCGAGGCTGAAGCCGCCGCTGCCGCCGCCGCCGCTGCTCCGGCTCCGGAACCCGAGGCCGCTCCGGTCGAGGAAGCCCCGGCTGCTGAAGTCGCCGCCGAGGAAGCCGCTGCCGAAGAGGCTCCGGCCGCTGAAGCCGCCGCCGAAGAGCAAGCCTAAGACCGCATGCCGGCCGACGACCGTCTCATCGCCGTCGGCCGCGTCGCGGGCGCCTTTGGCGTCCGCGGCGAGGTGCGGATCAGCACCTTCACGGAAGAGCCCCTGGCGCTCGCCCGCTTTCGCGAGCTGAAGCGCCAGGACGGCTCGCCCGCCCTGACCATCACCTCGGCTCGCGAGGGCAAGGACGGCATCGTCGTCCGCTGTTCCGGGATCGAGACCAAGGAACAGGCCGACGCCCTGCGTGGTCTGCGCCTCTTCATCCCGCGCGAGGCCCTGCCCGAGCCGGACGAGGACGAGTTCTACCTCGCCGACCTGATCGGCCTGGCCGCCGTGACGCCCGAGGGTGAGCGGATCGGCAAGGTGAAGTCCGTCCAGGACTTCGGCGCCGGCGACATCCTCGAGATCATTCCGGAAGAGGGCGGGCCGACCTGGTATCTGCCCTTCACCCGCGACGCCGTGCCCGAGGTGAAGATCGCCGACGGCCTGATCGTCGCCGTGCGACCCAACGAGATCGAGTAGCGCGCCGGCGATCGGGCGCCCATGTCTGCCACACCGCCGCGCGGAGCAGAGCCATGGCCGACAAGCCCATCAAGGTTCCCGGACCTGATCATCCCATCACCATCACGCCGACGCCCGGCCGGGTCGTGATCAGCCTGGGTGACCAGGTGATCGTCGACACCCGGGCGGCGCTGACGCTTCAGGAGGCCGCCTATCCCGCGGTTCAGTACGTCCCGCGCGCCGATGTGCGGATGGAGCTGCTGGAGCGGACGGACCATGAGACCTACTGCCCGTACAAGGGCGACTGCAGCTACTTCAGCCTGCTGCCGGCCGGAGCCCCGGGTGAGAACGCGGTCTGGACCTATGAGACGCCCTATCCGGCGGTCGCGGCCATCAAGGACTGCCTGGCCTTCTATCCCGACCGCGTGAGCATCCGCATCGATCCATAGCGTCGGGGGCCGCGCCGTGCGTAGGCTGGCGGCGACAGCGGAGACCCTCCGATGAGCCAGGCCATTCACGCCTCCTGCGACGCCGCCTCCGCCCAGGCGGCGCGGCCGGCCGCCCGGCCTGTCCCGCCCGTCCATGCGGCGATGATCCTGGCCGCCACCATCCTCGCCTCCAGCCTGGCCTTCGTGGATGGCTCGGTGGTCAACGTCGGCCTGCCGGCGATCGCCGCCGACTTCCACGCCCGGGCCGAGGACCTGCAGTGGGTGATCAACGCCTACCTGTTGCCGCTGAGCGCGCTGCTGTTGCTCGGCGGGGCGGCGGGCGACCGGTTCGGGCGGCGCACGGTGCTGACGGTCGGGACCACGATCTTCGCCGTCGCCTCGATCGTCTGCGCCTGGGCGCCGAGCCTGGAATGGCTGCTGGCGGGGCGGGCGCTGCAGGGGTTGGGCGCGGCGCTGTTGTTGCCCAACAGCCTGGCCATCCTGGGCGAGTCCTTCACTGGCGAAGCGCGGGGCCGCGCGATCGGCGTCTGGGCGGCGATGGGCGCGGTGGCCGGCGCGATCGGGCCCGTGCTCGGCGGCTGGCTGATCGACACGGTCGGCTGGCGGGCGATCTTCCTGATCAACCTGCCGCTGGCGGCGGGCGCGATCGGCCTGGCGCTCGCCTATGTGCACGAGCCCCGCCCCGACGGCCGGCAGCCCCTGGACTGGGCCGGCGGCGTCCTGGCCACCCTGTCGCTCGGCGCTCTGACCTGGGGACTGACCATCGGGACCGGCCCCGGCGGCTGGACCCTTCCTGCGGTCGCCGCGATGATCGCCGGACTCGTCACAGCCGGAGCCTTCCTTGTCGTGGAACAGCGACGCGGCGAGCGGGCGATGATGCCGCTGGCGCTGTTCGGCTCGCGCGGCTTCGTCGGCCTGACCGTGCTGACGGTGCTGCTGTACGGGGCGCTGAGCGGGGTGTTCCTGCTGGTTCCCTACATGCTGATGCAGGCCGGCGGCTACAGCGGGACCGCCGCGGGGGCGGCGCTGCTGCCGTTTCCGCTGGTCATGGCCGCCGCCTCGCCGCTGATGGGCGGGTTGGCTGGACGCCTCGGCTCGCGGGGCCTGCTGACCATCGGGCCGCTGATCGTGGGCGCGGGCTTCCTGGCCATGCTCTGGATGGGGCCGGCCGCCAGCTACTGGACCAGCGTCTTGCCCGGCGTGCTGCTGGTGGCGGTGGGCATGGCCTGCGCCGCCGCCCCGCTCACCAACGCAGTGCTGTCGTCGGTCGACGAAGCCCACGCGGGGGCCGCTTCCGGTTTCAACAGCGCCGCGGCCCGCACCGGCGGCCTGGTCGCGACCGCCCTGCTGGGCGTGGTCCTGGCCGCGAGCGGCGAGGCGCTGGCCGCGGGGTTCCGGATCGCGGTCATTGTCGGCGCGGTCGCCGCGGTGCTCGCCGGGCTCAGCGCCTGGCTGCTGGTCGGGCGTGACCGGCCGCGGGGCTAGACGGCGCGGCGGCGAGATCGGCGCTGACCGCCCGCAGGGCGCGCATGGCGCGCGCCCGTTCCGACTCGCCCTCGCGCGGCGGCAGGGGGAGGTCGGGGCGGACGCCGGCGACCTCATCCGTTCCGTCGGCCCGCAGCCGGGCGCAGTCGGGCATGCGGAACCGCAGCCGCGTCGCCGCCAGGGTCACCGGCGTCTCGTCGGTCATGAAGCCGCAGCCGGCCCCGCCGGTGCGGTCTCCGATCGTCTTCGCCACGCCGTTGTCCCGCATGACGGCGGCGAACATCTCGGCGGAGGAGTAGGTCTTGCCGTTGGTGAGGACGTAGACCGGGCCGGTCCAGGCGCCGCGCCAGCGATCGACCGTGGTGACGCTGGACAGCGCCCCGGCCGCCGCCCGATCGGCGAACGTTCCGGGCGGAGCGTCGCTGAGCTGACCGCCCGCGAAGCCCACCCCGACCAGCCTGTTGCAGGCCTCCGGCCGCCAGGGGCGTTGTTCGCGCCAGACCCAGGACAGGTCGCAGGTCGGTTTCGCCAGGGCCTTGCGGCTGGCGGAGACCGCGTCCAGAGCCCGGCGCAGCGCAACCTTCGTTTCCGGGGCGGATGCGGCCTTCAGCGCTTCGTCGAGCGCGTCGGTCTCCTCGTCGAGGTAGGTCGAAGCCTGCGGGCCGGCGACCATCAGCAGGCGCGCCGACGCGACCGGCCTGTCGGTGAACAGCCTGGCCATCCAGTCGCCGCTGTCGTTGCCGCCGCTGTTGCCGCCGACGTCGACGATGACGCTCTGCACGCCGTCCGTCCGGAACTGCCGAAGCTGCTCGGCCAGGGCGGCGAGCCAGGCGTCGCGGGCGCCGGTGCGCAGGTTTCCGACCGTGATGGGCTTGCCCGCCGCCGTGAGGTCGGCCCAGGCGCGCCGGCAGACGTCCGGGAAGGGCGCGGGGCGGAAATTCTGGATCCGGACCACCCCGATTCTCCGGCCGTCGGGCGCGACGATCTCGCCCGCGCGGAACGGCGTGCTCAGCCCGTCGCCGGCGAGCTTGAAACCCGGCAGGCTTTCGAACGGCAGGGAGAAGGCGATCGGCGCCGTGGCGGCGAATCCCAGCGCCGCGCAACCGCTGCCCGGATCGGCGGGGTCGAGGGCGGCGGTCTCCGGTTCGGGCTCGGGGGGCGGTGCGGCGGGCGACAGCGTCGGCAGCTCCGAGACGTGCCCGTCCCGGAAACTCGCCGCGAAGGCGCGCAAGGCCGCCCGGGCCTCGTCCTCGGTCGTGGCGGCGTCCAACGCCGCCCGGGCCCGCCGGTCGGCCGCGGGCAGGTTGACGCCGCTTTCCGGCGAGGCCGCCCAGGCCAGGTTGGCGTAGGAGGCCTCGAGCGCGGCTTCCAGCTGGTCGAGATCGGCGCGCCAGGCCGTGTGGCTCGACTCGGCGGCCGGAACCGGGCTCGCCGCCAGCAGCGACAGGGCGACGATCAACGGGCGGCCGGTCTTCATGCGCTCACTCACTCACGTCCAAGAGGAAGCATTGAAGCGCCGCCGCGGCGCCGCGTCTTGGACCGCCAGGCCGGTTTTGGATCTAGGAGAGGCGGCGATAGGCGGCGGGCGTGACGCCGGTCTCGGCCTTGAACGCGCGGTTGAGGTGAGCCTGGTCGCAGAAGCCGCAGATCTGCGCCACTTCGCTCAGGGGGGTCCGCGTATGGGCGAGCAGATCGGCCGCGCGCGCCAATCGGAGTTGTCGCTGATGCTCGCCGACCGATCGTCCGAAGGTCCGCCGGAAGGCTCGCGACAGCTGTGCGGCCGGGCGTCCGGCCGCTCGGGCGACGTCGTCCAGGCTGACCGGTCGGTCGGCATGGGCTTCGATGTAGTCGCGCGCCGCGCGGAGCCAGGGCTCGGGTCCCGAGGCCGTGTCGCGGGCGCCTCGCCCGAACAGGGCCAGCAGCTCGTGCGAGAGGCCGTCGATGGCCGCGGCCGAGAACGGGTCGTCGAGCGCCAGCTCGAAGGCCATTCGCCGGCCCAGGTCGCCGATCCGGGCCGACCGCAGCGACGGCGCTTCGCGCAGCGCCACATGCTCGGCCAGATGGTCGAGAGTCGCCGCCGTCGGCCGGAACAGCAGCTTCACCGCGCCGCGCTTGCCGAAGCGCTGGGCGTGCGGCTCGCCCGACGGGCAGTAGAGCAGCGCGCCGGCGCCGTGATCGGCGGCGCGGCCGCGGATCGTCTCCTCGTAGTCGCCCGACAGCACCAGGCAGAGGCTGGCCTCGTCATGGTGGTGCGCGGCCATGCGGCTCGCGGGCGCGTAGCGGGCCAGCCGGATCGAGGAGAACGGCGCCGGCATGGATGATCCTCCGCCCTAGGTCTTCACCCGCATCAGGCATTCCTGGGCGACCGAGGCCGCCAGCCGGCCGTCGCGGGTGTACATCTCGCCCCGGATGAAGCCCCGGCCCTGCGATGTCGAGGGGCAGTCCTGGTCGAACAGCACCCAGTCGTTGAAGTCGCAGGGGCGGTGGAACCACATGGCATGGTCCAGGCTGGCCGACTGCAGGCCCGGCGTCCGCCAGGTCAGGCCGTGGACGCGCAGCGCGGTCTCCATGAAGGCCATGTCCGAGGCGTAGGCCAGGCAGGCCTGCTGCAGCTTGATCGAGTCGCCGATTGGGGCCTTGGCCCGCATCCAGACCTGCTTGCGCGGGGCCTTGGGGACCGGCTTGAGGATGTCCTGCGGGTCGGGCCAGCGCACCTCGACCGGGCGGCGCTTCATGTGCTCGATGACCTGGGCCGGCACGTCCTTGTTGCTGGCCAGGGCCTGTTCCATCTCGGTGGCCACGGTCTCGGGATCGGGATGCGCCGGCATCGGCGACTGGTAGTCCAGCCCGTCCTCGGCGACCTGGAACGAGGCGGCCAGGTTGAAGATCTGCTTGCCGTTCTGGACCGCGATCACCCGGCGTGTGGTGAAGGTGCCGCCGTCGCGCGAGCGGTCCACCTCGTAGAGCACCGGCTTGGTCACGTCGCCCGGGCGGATGAAGTAGGCGTGGAGCGAATGGCAGATGCGATCCTCGACCGTCTCGTAGGCCGCCAGCAGCGCCTGGGCGATGACCAGTCCGCCGAAGATGCGCGGGAAGCCCTCGTTGGGCGACACCCCGCGGAACAGGTTCAGCTCGATCGGCTCGAGGGCCAGGGTCTCGATCAGGTTTTCGCTCTCTTCCATGTGAACGCCATTAAGACCGGCGGCCGGGGCGGGCAAGCGGCCTTGCTGTCGCCATCGAACGCTGCGCAGTTTGCCGCAGCCTTGGAGACACAGCCTTGATCCTGACCAGCCTCGCCGCCGCCTCGCTGATGTTCGCCGCCGCGCCCGACACCGCGCTGGCCTACGCCGAGGCCCGGGTCCGGGCGGAGAAGTACGAGGACGACCCCGCCGCGACCCGCTATCGCGAGACGATCCTCCAGCCCGTGCTGGGCAAGTCGGTCCGGGGGATCTTCGACGCCTGCGGGCAGGGCGCCACGCCGGCCGGGCGGCCGAACTTCTCCGTCATCCTCAGCTTCAAGGGCGGCAAGCTCGACGCCGTGCGCCAGACCACCGACAACCCGGTCGCCCAGTGCGTCGCCGACCGCCTGGCGCGGCTGGACTATCCGGCCCCGCCCTATCCCGACTTCGCCGAGGAACTGCACCTGGAGATGTCGCCGGCGAAATGACCCCCGGTTGCTCCCCTCTGGGGGAGCTGTCGGCGCAGCCGACTGAGGGGGTCTGGAGCGGCTGGGAGCGGAGTTCTGAGGCGCTGCAGGTGCTGCTGGCCCCCTCCGTCTCGCCTGCGGCGAGCCGCCTCCCCCAGAGGGGAGGACCCTGGCCACGGATTCGACCGCGAGGACCCCGCCTGCTAGATCGCGCCCATGCCGTTCACCGCCACCGTCCTGACCATGTTTCCCGAGGCCTTTCCGGGCCCGCTCGGCGTTTCGCTGATCGGCACGGCCTGGCGCGAGCAGGACCTGTGGCGATTGGAAACAGTGGACATTCGCGGCTTTTCCAAGGATAAGCGCGGCTTCCTCGACGACACCCCCGCGGGTGGCGGTCCGGGACAGGTGATGAAGGCGGACGTAATCGCGGCGGCGCTCGACAGCGTCGACCTCGCGGGACGGCCGCTTTTGTACATGAGCGCGCGGGGCAGGCCCCTGACCCAGGCGCGTGTGAAACAATGGGCCGAGGCGCCGGGGATCATCGTCCTCTGCGGCCGGTTCGAGGGGGTGGACCAGCGGGTGCTCGACGCCCGGGGGTTCGAGGAGGTCTCCGTCGGAGACGCGGTCCTGGCCGGTGGCGAGGCGGCGGCGATGGTGGCGATCGAGGCGTGCGTCCGTCTGGTTCCGGGAGTGCTCGGCCAGCCGGAGTCGCTGAGTGAAGAAAGCTTCGAGGACGGTCTCCTTGAGCATCCGCAGTACACGCGACCGCGGACGTTCGAAGGGCTCGACATCCCCGAGGTGCTGGTGTCCGGCGACCATGGAAAGGTCGCCAAGTGGCGCCGGCAGATGCGTGAAGAGACGACCCGCGAGCGGCGGCCCGACCTCTGGGACCGTCACCTCGCCAACCGACAACCAAAGGGCAGATAAAGCCCGACGACAGAAAGGACACGACGATGGCCAAGAACATCATCGCCGAACTCGAGCAGGAAGAAACCGCCCGTCTGCAGGCGATCCGCTCGACCCCGAACTTCCAGCCGGGCGACACCGTCCGCGTCAACGTCAAGATCAAGGAAGGTGAGCGCGAGCGCGTCCAGGCGTACGAAGGCGTCTGCATCGCCCGTTCCGGCTCGGGCCTCCACGAGAATTTCACGGTCCGCAAGATCAGCTTCGGCGAAGGCGTCGAGCGGGTCTTCCCGATCATGTCGCCGATGATCGACTCGATCGAAGTGAAGCGTCGCGGCGTCGTCCGTCGCGCCAAGCTGTACTACCTGCGCGACCGTCGCGGTAAGTCGGCCCGTATCGCCGAGCGTCAGATCCAGAAGGACGCCGCCGAAGAGGCGTAAGCCCTTCGCGCAGCTTCTGCTGAACGATCGAGCCCCGGACGGCGACGTCCGGGGCTTTTCGTTCGGGGCGGCGGCGCAGGGCCGCTCCCCGCTAGATGAAGTGGCCGTCGAGAAACGCCGCCGCTTCGTCCGACAGGCAGACCACCTTGTTCGTCGCCTGGCGATAGAACTTGAAGTTCAGCTCCGCCGCTGGGGCGCCGTCCCTCGGATCGGCAAACGGCTTCAGCTCCCGCCGGCCGAGCGGGCGCGTCGCCGTGGCCGTGCGCCGGACCGAGAGGCTGATCCGGGGCGTTTGCCGATCGACGCCCGGGATCCTGGGGACGGCCTCGACGGCGGTGACCACGCCCCGGGCGATCAGCCCATGGCCGCCTTCGTTCTCACTGGCGAACAGGAAGATGACGTCGCCGGCTCGAACATGCTTGCCGCCGTACATCGTCTTCTGCCGGGAGAACACGAAGGTCGCCGCCGCCGGATCCGGAATCTCCGCCTTGATGGCGTATGTCGGGCCCGGCGGCATGCGACCCGCTCAGCCCTTCGTCTTGGCGATCCAGGCGTCCACCTGCTCCTCCAGCACGCCCAGCGGCAGGGCGCCGTTGTGCAGGATCACGTCGTGGAAGCCGCGGATGTCGAACTTGGCGCCGAGGGCGTCCTGGGCCTTCTTGCGCAGGCCCATGATCTTCAGCTCGCCGACCTTGTAGCTGGTCGCCTGGCCCGGCCAGCACAGGTAGCGCTCGACCTCCTTCTGGATGTCGCGCTCGCTGAGCAGTGTGTTCTCGCGGAAGAAGTCCATCGCCTGCTGTTTGGTCCAGCGCTTGGCGTGCAGGCCGGTGTCGGTGACCAGACGCACCGCGCGCCAGGCCTCTGTCGAAAGCCGGCCGAAGTCGGAATAGGGGTCCTGGTAGAAGCCCATCTCCTTGCCCAGCCGCTCCGAATAGAGGCCCCAGCCCTCGGTGTAGGCGCCGTAGAAGCCGAACTTGCGGAACTTGGGCAGGCCTTCGAGCTCCTGGGCCAGGGCGATCTGGAAGTGATGGCCCGGCGCGCCCTCGTGATAGCTGATGCCCTCGATCTGGGGCTTCAGCACCTGCCGCATGTCCGAGAGATTCACGTAGTAGATGCCCGGCCGCGAGCCGTCGGGCGTCGGCGCGTTGTAGAAGGCGATGCCGGCGGTGGCCTCGCGCCAGCTCTCCACGGCCCGGACCTCGAGCGGCGCCTTGGGCAGGCGGCCGAACCAGCGCGGGGCGACCTTCATCACCTGGGCGATGTAGCCGGTGGCGTCCTTCAGATAGGCGGCCTTGCCCTCGGCGGTGTTCGGATACTGGAACTTCGGGTCGGTCTTCAGGAGCTTGAAGAAGTCCTGCAGCGACCCCTTGAAGCCGACCTGGGCCATGATCGCCCGCATCTCGCCCTGGATGCGTTTCAGCTCGTCCAGGCCGGTCTGGTGGATCTGGTCGGCGGTCAGGTCGGTCGAGGTGGAGTCCTTCAGCCGCCAGGTGTAGTAGGCGGCGCCGTCGGGCAGGGCCCAGACGCCGTTGGCGCCCTTCGACTGCGGCCGGACCTCGGCCTGGGCGGCGAGGAAGGTTTCGACCCCCTGCTTGAACGGACCGGTCAGGGCGGCCTTGCCGTCGGCGATCAGGCCGGCCTTCACGTCGTCGCCGACCTTCAGGGCGTTGACCTTCTTCTGGAAGTCCGCCCAGACGGCGCCGTCCGGTCCGCCGTCGAACGGCGCGCCGGCGATGAGCTTGCGCGTGTCCGCATCGACCGGGGCGAAGGTGAAGTCGGGCGCGACCACGCCCTTGGCCGCTCTGGCCTTGAGTTCGTCGGCGACCTCGCCCAGGGCGCGCTTCACCTCGACCAGGCGCGCGACATAGGCGCGGGCGTCGTCGGCGTTGTCGACCCGGTGCTGGTTGATCAGGAAGACCGCGATCTGTCCGGCCGGGCTGCCGTTGCTGGTCGCCAGATAGCCGTGTCTGCGCCACTTCGCGCCCGCGCGGTCGTCGTTCACGCCCTCCTCGAACAGGCGCCAGGACAGGCGTGAAGCGGGATTGAGCTTGGCCGAGCCGAACTGGGCCTTCATCCGGGCCAGCTGACCCTCGCTCAGGGCCAGGGCCTTGGCGGCGCCGGCGTCGGTGTAGTCGTCCAGCTTGTCGTAGTTGGTCTTCATCCCGAGGCCGGTCTGGAACTCCGGGCTCAGCGCCAGCCGCTCGTCGAAGGCGGCGTCGAGGAAGGCGTTGAAGCGCGCGTCTTCCCCTGTTTCGGCGGCGAAAGCGGTCCTGGCCATGGGCGCGGCGAGGAACAGGCCGGCGAGGGTGAGGCGGCGGGTGACGGCGGGCTGGAACAAGACTCTGGAACTCCCCGGTATGATTTGCCGGGGAGGAGGCCACGGTTCGCCGCGGCTGTCACGTTGGCGAGCTGCGAGCCCGTCAGGACGCCGCTTCAGAGAGCGTCGTCATGCGCAAGATCATGCCCGGCGATGCTGCGTCGCACTAGACGAAGAGGCATGGTCGGCCCTACATGCGCGGCATGTCCGGCCAAAACGCTCCGAAAACGCTCTACGACAAGATCTGGGACGCGCATGTCGTCGCCGAAGAAGGCGGCGAGGCGATCCTCTACATCGACCTGCACCTGATCCACGAGGTGACCACGCCCCAGGCCTTCGCCGGCCTTCGCACGGCGGGTCGCAAGGTGCGTCGCCCGGACCGCACCCTCGCCGTGGCCGACCACAACACCCCGACCGAGGGCCAGGCCCTGGGCGTCGACGCCGTACAGGACCCCGAGGCGCGCCTGCAGCTGCAGACGCTGGGCCGCAACGTCGCCGACGCCGGCATCGAGTACATCCCGATGGGCGATGTCCGGAACGGCATCGTCCATGTCGTCGGGCCCGAGCAGGGGCGCACCCAGCCGGGGATGACCGTGGTCTGCGGCGACAGCCACACCTCGACCCACGGCGCCTTCGGGGCGCTGGCCCACGGCATCGGCACCAGCGAGGTCGAGCACGTCCTGGCCACCCAGACCCTGCGCGCCCGCAAGTCGAAGAACATGCGCGTGGTCGTCGACGGCAGGCCGGGACCGGGCGTCGGGGCCAAGGACATCGCCCTGGCCGTGATCGGCGAGATCGGCACCGCCGGCGGCACCGGCTACGTCATCGAGTTCGCCGGCGAAGCCGTGCGCGACCTGACGATGGAGGGGCGCATGACCCTCTGCAACCTGACCATCGAGGGCGGCGCTCGCGCCGGCCTGATCGCGCCCGACGAGAAGACCTTCGACTACATCCGCGGCCGCCCGGCGGCGCCCAAGGGCGCGGCCTGGGACATGGCGCTGGCCTATTGGAAGTCCTTCGTCACCGACGAGGCCGCCGTGTTTGACCGCGAGGTCCGGCTGGACGCCGCCCAGATCGCGCCAACCGTCACCTGGGGAACCAGCCCGGAGGACGTGATCCCGGTCACCGGCGTGGTCCCCGATCCCGCCAGTTTCTCCACCCCGGACAAGCGCGCCGCCGCCGAGCGGGCGCTGGCCTACATGGGCCTGGAAGCCGGCCAGCCGATCACCGACGCCAGGATCGACCGCGTCTTCATCGGCAGCTGCACCAACAGCCGCATCGAGGACCTGCGCGCCGCCGCCGCCGTGGTCCAGCAGGCCTTCCTGGAAGGCAGGCTCGTCGCCCCGCACGTCAGCGCCATGATCGTCCCAGGCTCCGGTCTGGTGAAGGAGCAGGCCGAGTCCGAGGGCCTGGACGCCATCTTCAAGGCGGCCGGCTTCGACTGGCGCGAGCCGGGCTGCTCGATGTGTCTGGGCATGAACCCGGACAAGCTCGAGCCGGGCCAGCGCTGCGCCTCGACCAGCAACCGCAACTTCGAGGGCCGCCAGGGCCGCGGGGGGCGCACGCACCTGATGAGCCCGGCCATGGCCGCCGCCGCCGCCATCGCCGGCCATATCGCGGACGTCCGGGACTTCCTGTGATCGACAGTCTCGATCATGTGGCCGTGGTCGTTCACGACCTGGACGCCGCCGTCGACGGCTACACCCGCCTGCTCGGCCGGGCGCCGAACTGGCGCGGCGCCGACGGCGGGGCCCATCACGCCTGGTTCCAGCTCGGCAACGCCGCGCTCGATGTGATCGCCCCGACGGGCGAGGGCTACACGGGCAACCAGATTCAGGCTCGTCTCGCCAGCCATGGCGAGGGCCTCTGGGCCCTGGCCTTCGGGACGCCGGACATGGCCACGGCGCGCCGCCGCCTGGAGCGGGTGGGGATCGCCTCGTCCGAACCGTTGCCGATCCGCTCGACCCATCCCGAGACCGGCGAGAAGCGCCGCTGGCTGACCTCGGTCGCCGACGCCGGGGCGACGCACGGCGCCAACCTGTTCCTGATCGAGACCTCGCCGGAGGCCTGGCCGATCTCGCCGGTCACCGTCGACGAAGGCTCGTCGGTCGCGGGTCTTGACCATGTCGTGGTGCAGACGCCCAATCCGGACCGCGCCGCCGCCCTCTACGGCGCCCGGCTGGACCTGGACATGAAGCTGGACCGCAGCAACCCCGACTGGGGCATGCGGCTGATGTTCTTCCGTGTCGCCGACCTGATCGTCGAGATCGCCCACCCGCTGAAGGACGGCGTCTCCAACGGGCCGGACAAGGTCTGGGGCCTCAGCTGGCGGGTCGCCAACGTCGCCGCCGCGCACGACCGCATGGGCGGCCAGCGCGTCGAGGTCTCGCCCATCCGCCCCGGCCGCAAGCCGGGCACTTCCGTCTTCACCGTCAAGGGGGCGCCGGGCGGCGTGCCGACGCTTGTGATAGGACCCGCCCAATGAAAGCCTTCACCCGCCTCGACGGCCGCGCCGCTCCGCTGAGCCTGGCCAACATCGACACCGACCAGATCATCCCCGCCCAGTTCCTCAAGACGGTGGAGCGGGAAGGCCTGGGCCGCGGCCTGTTCTTCGGCTTCCGCTACGACGACGACGGCAAGCCGCGCGAGGACTTCGTGCTGAACAGGCCGGAGTACGCAAGCGCCCGGATCCTGATCGCCGGCGACAACTTCGGCTGCGGCAGCTCGCGCGAGCATGCGCCCTGGGCGCTGCAGGATTTCGGCATCGACTGCGTGATCGCCTCGTCGTTCGCCGACATCTTCTTCAACAACTGCTTCAACAACGGCCTGCTGCCGGTGGTGCTGAAGCCCGAGGAGGTCGAGGCCCTGATGGCCGAGGCCCTCGGCGGCAACCACGTCTTCACCGTCGACCTGGAAACCCAGACCGTGACGGCGCCGTCCGGCGCCAAGTTCCACTTCGACATCAACCCGGGCCGCCGCGAGAAGATGCTGAAGGGCCTGGACGCCATCGGCGAGACCCTGGAGCACGCCGGCGACATCGACGTGTTCGAGAGCAAGCGCGCCATCGGCCAACCCTGGCTGGAGGCGTGAGCGGCGTGATCCTGGTGCTCGGCACGATCCGACTGCCGGTCGAGAACATCGAGCGGGCGCGTCCGGCGATGGAGGCGATGATGGCCGCCAGCCGGGCCGAGGACGGCTGCATTGAATACGCCTACTCGTATGATCTGCTCGACCCTGGCCTGATCCGGGTGACCGAGGCCTGGCGCGACCGCGAGGCCCTGGCCGCGCATTTCCAGACTCCGCATCTGGCCGCCTGGCGCGCCGTGTTCCCCGACCTGTCCATCACCGACCGACGCCTGGCCCTCTATGAGGCCGGCGATCCCGAACCGACTTGAGATCATGACCCAGACCCTGCTCCTGCTGCCCGGCGACGGCATCGGCCCCGAAGTGACCGCGGAGGTCCGCCGCGTGGCGGCCGCCCTGACGCCCGACCTGACGATCGAGGAGCGCGACTTCGGCGGCCGGTCCTACGACCTGCACGGCGCGCCGATCACCGACGAGGCGGTGGCGGCCGCCCTGGCTTCCGACGCGGTGCTGATGGGCGCCGTGGGCGGTCCGAAGTGGGCCGGCGTCGAGCGCCTGAAGCGCCCGGAGATGGGTCTGCTGCGCCTGCGCAAGGAGATGGACGTCTACGCCAACCTGCGGCCGGCGCTGTGCTTCGACGCCCTGGCCGACGCCTCCAGCCTCAAGCGCGAGGTGGTCGCCGGCCTGGACATCATGATCGTCCGTGAGCTGACCGGCGGCGTCTACTTCGGCGAGCCGCGCGGCGTCGAGACGCTGTCAGACGGCCAGAAGCGCGGCTTCGACACCCAGGTCTACACCACCAGCGAGATCGAGCGGGTCAGCCGCGTCGCCTTCGAGCTGGCCCGCGGCCGCCGCAACAAGGTGACCTCGGCCGAGAAGTCGAACGTCATGGAGAGCGGCCTGCTCTGGCGGGAGGTCGTGACCGACCTCCACAGGCGCGAATACGCCGACGTCGAGCTGGAGCACATGCTGGCCGATAACGCCGCGATGCAGCTGGTCCGCCGGCCGAGCCAGTTCGACGTGCTGCTGACCGACAACCTGTTCGGCGACATCCTGTCGGACGCGGCGGCGCAGCTGACCGGCTCGCTGGGCATGCTGCCGTCGGCGGCGCTGGGCGCGGCGGGCAAGCCGGGCCTGTACGAGCCGATCCACGGCTCGGCGCCCGATATCGCCGGCCAGGGCCTGGCCAATCCGCTGGCGGCGATCCTGTCGTTCGAGATGGCGCTGCGCTGGTCGCTGGGCCGCGCCGGCGAGGCGGACCGCCTGTTCGCGGCGGTGGAGGCCGCGTTGGCCGCCGGCGCCCGCACCCGCGACATCGGCGGCGGCCTGACGACGGCGCAGATGGGCGACGCGGTCCTTGCGGCGCTCTGACAAACGCCGCCGGCTGGGGTAAGCCTGCGGCCATGTCCGCAGACGATCCCCACGAGCGGCTCGCCCGCCGCGAGCTCGAAGCCTGGCGCCGCGAGATGCTGCGCGACCCGTCCGCCCTCGAGCGGGCGGCGAAGGGGCTGCAGGTCCGCGTCAACGCCCTGATCCCCGAGAAGATCCACGCCGCCATCACCAAGGTCATCGAGCAGATGACCCGCGGCATCCTGGTCGGCTCGGACTTCGTGACCGCCGAACCCTTGCGGAACGCCTCGCTGGCCGAGCGGGAGCTGCAGGTCCGCAAGGCGATCACCGGCTATCGCAACGTGGCCTCGATCGAAGGCGGCGTGACCGGGGCGGGCGGGTTCCTGGCCGCCGCCGCCGACTTTCCGGCGTTGATCGCCATCAAGATCAAGCTGCTGTTCGAGATCGCCGCCCTCTATGGTCATGACGGGGCCGACTGGCGCGAGCGTCTCTACATCCTGGCCATCTTCCAGCTGGCCTTCTCGGGACCGGATCATCGTCGGGCGATCTACGAGGCCATGGTCGCCGGTAACCATCCCGCCTCGCCCGAGGACTTCGACTGGCGGCGATTCCAGCAGGAATACCGCGACTACATCGACCTGGCGAAGCTGGCCCAGATGCTGCCGGTGGTCGGGGCTCCGGTCGGCGCGATCGTCAACTGGCGCCTGCTGGAGCGGCTCGGGGAGACGGCGATCAACGCCTATCGCCTGCGCTGGTTCGAGGGTCGTAGCGGTTGAGCGTGAGCGATTTTCCCGCGTAGAGAACAAATTCTCAAAATCGACGTTCGAGTGAGAATTGGTTAACCGGCGTCACGCGAAAGAGGCAGGGCGGGGAAAAGGGGTTTGTGTCGGTACCCGCGGGCACAACTCGGGGACACAGATGAACAATCTCAGGATTTCGGCCAAACTGGCCGTCGCCTTCGCGGCGATGATCGGCGTTTCCGCCGTCTCGTCGATCGTTCTCTTCTTCAGCCTTCAGCAGATCAGCGACGCGGCCGACGCCGCTACGCGCAGCATGTCGCTCGCAGCCAAGATCGAGACGGTCATGGCGCACATGATCGACCAGCAGAACTCGATGCGCGCCTTCGTGGCCAACCCCGCCGAGACCAGCCAGGCCGAGTCCTACGCCGAAACCCAGGCCATCGTGGACAAGGGGCTGGACGACTTCGCCGCCACCACCCAGGTGCCCGAGCAGAAGGCCCGTATCGAGGTGATGCGCAAGGCGGTCCTCGCCTGGCGCGCCGAGGTCGGCGACCCGATCATGGCCATGGCCCGCAACCCCGAAACCGTCGAACAGGCCCGCGAGCTGGCCGGCAAGCCTTCGCTCGGATCGATCCGCGAGGCGAAGACCGCCATCTCAGACGCCGCCGCCGAGCTGGTCGCGATGCGCAACGCCACCCGCGACGCCGCCCAGACCACGGCCAACGCGGCCCTGCTGATCGGCGGCCTGGCCTCGATCGCCGTCGCCGTCGCCATGGCCGCCCTGCTGGGCCGCACCATCTCGGCGCCGGTGAACGCCATGAACGCCCTGATGCGCCGCCTCGCCGCCGGGGACAACAGCGTCGAGATCAAGGGCGCCGAGCGTCGCGACGAGATCGGCGAGATGGCCGCCGCCGTGCAGGTGTTCAAGGACGCCGCCATCGAGAAGGTCCGCCTCGAAGAGGAAGCCGAGGGCCAGCGCCGCCAGGCCGAGGTCGACCGTCTCGAGCGCGAGCGGCTGAAGGCCATCGAGGAGGAACAGGACCGCATCGCCATCTCCGCCCTGGGCGAAGCTCTGGACCGTCTGGCAGGCGGCGATCTGACCCATCGCATCAACGTCGAGTTCGCGCCCAAGGCGCTGAAGCTGCGCGAGGACTTCAACGCCGCCGCGGCCAAGCTGCGCAACACCCTGCAGGCCATCAACGGCTCGACCAGCGGCGTGCGCAGCGGCTCGGACGAGATCGCCCTGGCCGCCGACGATCTGTCGCGTCGCACCGAACAGCAGGCCGCGAATCTGGAGGAGACCGCCGCGGCGCTTGACCAGATCACCGCTACGGTCCGCAAGACGGCGGCCGGCGCCCAGGACGCTTCCGGTCTCGTCGCCGACGCCCGCAAGGGGGCGGAGGAGTCGGGCCGTGTGGTCGACCGCGCCGTGTCGGCGATGGGGGAGATCGAGGAATCCTCCAAGCAGATCGCCCAGATCATCGGCGTGATCGACGAGATCGCCTTCCAGACCAACCTGCTGGCCCTGAACGCCGGGGTCGAGGCGGCCCGGGCCGGCGACGCCGGCAAGGGCTTCGCGGTCGTCGCGTCCGAAGTGCGGGCCCTGGCCCAGCGCTCCGCCGAGGCGGCCAAGGAGATCAAGGGCCTGATCTCGACCTCCAGCGAGCAGGTGAAGCAGGGCGTCGATCTGGTCGGCCAGACCGGCAGCGCGCTGCAGCAGATCGTCAAACAGGTCGCCGACATCGACCGTCTGGTCAGCGAGATCGCGGCCTCGGCCAAGGAGCAGGCCACCGGTCTGCACGAGGTGAACGCCGCCGTGAACCAGATGGACCAGATGACCCAGCAGAACGCCGCCATGGTCGAGGAATCGACCGCGGCGACCCAGTCGCTGCGCGGCGAGGCGGGCGAACTGGCTGGCCTGGTCGGGCAGTTCCGCGTCGGCGAGGGCGACATCGACTCCAACCCGGTCCACGCCGCCCAGGCGCGCTTGAACCAGGCGATGCGGGCCGCCTGATCAGGCGGCTTGCGGCAGGGGTCCGAAGGCCGCTTCGAAGGCGGCCAGACCGGCGGGGGTGAAGGCGACGATCCTGGAGCCTTCCACCCGCTGCCCCCAGCCCAGGGCGTAGATCCGCTGCAGCAGGGCCGCGCCCAGCGACCCGGCCAGGTGGCTGCGCCGCACGCTCCAGTCCAGACAGCGTTTGCAGACCGGCCGCCTGGCCTTGCGCAGGGCGGCCGTGTCGATTCCGAGACCGGCCATCCGGGTCTCGCCCGCGGGGGTGAGCGTCAGGGTTTCGTCGTCGAGCAGCATGCCTGACGAGATCAAGCCGTCCAGCAGCGCCACCCCCAGGTCGCCGGCCAGGTGGTCGTAGCAGACCCGCGCCCGGCGCAGGGCCGGCTCCTTAGGGCCCGTGCGGGCGGCCAGACCGGTCAGGGCCTCCAGGACCTCGGCCACGTCGTGGCCCGACAGCGCGAAATAGGCGTGCCGGCCCTGCCGGCGGCCGACGATCAATCCGCCGGCCTCCAGCCGGGCCAGGTGACCGCTGGCGGTCTGGGCGGTGACGCCGGCCTCCCGCGCCAGTTCGCCCGCCGTGAGAGCCTGGCCGGCCATCAGCGCGGTCAGCATGTTGGCGCGGGCGGGATCGCCGAGCAGCGAGGCGACCAGGGCGATGTCGGGCCCGTCCTTCATCTTGGCTCCTTCATGCTTCGATCCTGGCCGAAACAACGACCGGCGAACAGGCGCTAACGGTTCGGTCTTTGCCGAACCATGGAGGACCGGCCATGCCCGTCACCTGCTGCATCCGCTATGTCATCGATCCGTTCCAGCGCGAGGCTTTCGAGGCCTATGCGCGGAACTGGCTGACCATCATCCCGGCCTGCGGCGGGGACCTGCTGGGCTACTTCCTGCCGCATGAGGGGACCAACAATGTCGCCCTGGCGATGATCGGCTTCGACAGTCTGGCGGCTTATGAGGCCTATCGGGCGCGGCTGAAGGTCGATCCGGCGGGGGCGGAGAACTTCCGCTTCGCCCAGGAGAAGCGGTTCATCCTCAGCGAGACGCGGATGTGGTTGGAGCCGGTGGTTTGATCCAGGGTCATCCCGGACGGCCGAAGGCCGATCCGGGGCCCAGGGGCCGGTGCGGTGAGACTGGGTCCCGGCTCTCCGCTTCGCTGCGGCCGGGATGACGGCGCTATTGTTCCAGCGTCATCTGGGTCTGGGTGATCAGGGCCACCAGCTTGCCGGTCTCGCCCTCGATCCGGGTCTGCCAGACGCTCGAGCGGCGGCCGACATGGAGCGGCGTCGAGACCGCGGTCACCGTCGTCCCGACCTTGGCCGAGCCGATGAAGTTGGTCTTGCTCTCCAGCGTCGTCGTATGGGCGCCGGGGCTGAGGTTCAGGAAGGCGCCCACCGCGCCGAGGCTGTCGGCGAAGGCCATCATCGCGCCGCCGTGCAGGATGCCGCCGGCCGTGCAGAGGTCTTCGCGAACGACCAGCCGGCCCTCGATCCGGTCCTTGTCGGCGTGGAGGATCTCCACGCCCATCAGCTTGGCGAAGGGCAGGGCGGCGGCGTCGAAGGTCATGGCGGGGATCCTCTTTGGGTTCGCCCTAGCATGACTTCCGGCGCCGCCGCAGCGACTACCCGTCAGGTAATCAGCCCTTCTCGCTGTCGAGGTGGGCCATCATCGCCTCGGGGTAGCGCGAGCCGGCGGCGGCGTCTTTCGGGACCGCCGTGTCGAGCGCCGCGATGTCCTCCGGCGTCAGCGTGACCTCAAGCGCGCCGAGCGCCTCGGCCAGCCTGTCGCGGCGGCGGGCGCCGATCAGCGGGACGATGTCGGTTCCGCGCGAGACGACCCAGGCGATGGCCAGCTGGGCGGCGGTCACGCCCTTCTCCGCCGCCAGCCGACCGATGGTCTCGGCGATGGCCAGGTTGTGGTCGAGGTTCTCGCCCTGGAAGCGCGGGCTACGGCTGCGGAAATCGCTGGAAGCGTTCGCCTTCTCGCGGCTGTAGTGGCCGCTGATCAGGCCGCGGGACAGCACGCCATAGGCGGTGACGCCGATGCCCAACGCGCGGACGGTCGGCAGGATGTTGTCCTCGATCCCGCGAGAGATCAGGGAATACTCGATCTGCAGGTCGCTGATCGGATGCACGGCCGCCGCGCGGCGGATCGTCTCCGGCCCGACCTCGGACAGGCCGATGTGGCGCACCCAGCCGGCCTGGACCATCTCGCCGATGGCGCCGATGGTGTCCTCGATCGGCACGTCCGGGTCGAGACGCGCTGGACGATAGACGTCGATGTAGTCCACCCCTAGCCGCTTCAGCGAATAGGCCAGGAAGTTCTTCAACGCCGCCGGTCGGGTGTCGTGGCCCAGGAAGGTTCCGGCCGGGTCGCGCAGGGCGCCGGTCTTGACGCTGAGAACCAGCTTGTCGCGCGGCAGGGTCTTCAGCGCCTCGCCGATCAGCATCTCGTTGTGGCCCAGGCCGTAGAAGTCGCCGGTGTCGATCAGGGTGACGCCGGCCTCGACCGCGGCGGCCAGGGTGGCCAGGCTCTCGGCCCGGTCGCTGGGGCCGTACATGTCCGACATGCCCATGGCGCCGAGGCCGACGATCGAGACGGCGGGACCGGTCTTGCCGAGTTGGGTGGTGTTCATTGGGGGGCTCCGTCTTGGATGACGGGACTATGAGCTCGGATCTTCTGTGCGATAATCCGCCCTCATCGATACGAGCTGTGCGGAAATTCGAACAATGGCTGAGCCGGATCTCGCGGACCTGGACGCCTTCGCCGCCGTGGCCCGTCAGCGCAGCTTCCGGGGCGCGGCGGCCCGCCGGGGCGTATCGCCGTCGAGTCTGAGCCAGGCCGTGCGCCGGCTGGAGGACCGGCTGGGCGTTCGCCTGCTCAACCGCACGACCCGCAGCGTGACGCCGACCGAAGCCGGAGAGCGGCTGCTGGCGCGACTGACGCCTACCCTGGAGGAGCTGGGCCGCGCGCTGGACGAGGTCAACAGCTTCCGCGACAGCCCGACCGGGACGCTGCGCCTCAACATGCCGACCGTGGCGGCCAAGCTGGTGCTGCCCGGGCTGGTCGGGCCGTTCCTGCGCGCCCATCCGGGCGTGACGCTGGAGGTGGTGGCCGAGGACAGCTTCGTCGACGTGCTGGCGGCCGGGTTTGACGCCGGGGTTCGCTACGAGGAGCGCTTGGAGCAGGACATGATCGCCGTGCCGATGGGGCCGGACCAGCGCTATGTCCTGGCCGCCTCGCCGGACTATCTGGCCCGCCACGGCGCGCCGACGCATCCGCGTCAGGTGCTTGACCACGCCTGCATCCGCCACCGTTTCCTGAGCGGCGTCTCCCTACCCTGGGAGTTCGAGAAGGACGGCGAGATCATCCGGGTCTCGCCGAGCGGGCCGCTGGTCGGCAACGTGCCGGAACTGGGGATCGCGGCGGCGGTCGAGGGGCTGGGCCTGCTGATGACTTTCGACGGCTTCGTCGCCCCCTGCCTGGCCGACGGGCGGCTGGTCGAGGTGATGGCCGAATGGTCGACGCCCTTCACGGGCCCGAGGCTCTACTATCCCAGCCGGCGTCAGATGCCGGCCCCTCTGCGGGCCTTCGTCGATTTCCTGCGGGAACAGGCCAAGGCCTGGTGACAGCGCCCTGAGCTTTCCTGTCCTTGCAAGGGTCCTGATAGGGGCGTAACGGTCCCGCTCCCCTCAGTGCGCACCAGCAGGAGAGAGTTCGATGGGTTACCGGGTCGCCGTCGTCGGCGCCACGGGCAACGTTGGCCGTGAGCTGTTCAACATCCTCGAGGAAGTGAACTTCCCCGTGGACAAAATCCACGCCATCGCCAGCCGCAAATCCATTGGCGTCGAAGTGTCCTTCGGCGAGAAGATCCTCAAGTGCGAGGATCTGGAGCAGTTCGATTTCTCGACCGTCGACATCGTGCTGATGAGCGCCGGCGGTTCGGTCTCCAAGGCCTGGGCCGAGAAGATCGGCGCGGCCGGTCCGGTCGTGATCGACAACAGCTCGCAGTGGCGGATGGATCCCGACGTGCCGCTGATCGTGCCGGAAGTGAACCCGGACGCGATCGAGGGGTTCCGCAAGAAGAACATCATCGCCAACCCGAACTGCACGACGGCGGGCCTCGTGGTGGCGCTGAAGCCGCTGCATGACATCGCCAAGATCAAGCGGATCGTGGTGTCGACCTATCAGTCCGTCTCCGGCACCGGCAAGGAAGCCATGGACGAGCTGTGGAACCAGACCAAGGAGGTCTTCGTCCTCGGCGCGTCCGAGCCGAAGAAGTACCCCAAGCAGATCGCCTTCAACGTGATCCCGCAGTGCGACGTCTTCCTCGACGACGGTTCGGGCGACACGAAGGAGGAGCGCAAGATGTCGGACGAGACCCACAAGATCCTCGACCCGAACATCAAGGTGAACTGCACCTCGGTGCGCGTGCCGGTCTTCGTCGGCCACGGCGAGAGCGTGAACATCGAGTTCGAGAGCGCCATCGACGACGACGAGGCCCGCGAGGCCCTGCGCGAAGCCGAGGGCGTGGTGGTGATCGACAAGCGCGAGGACGGCGGCTACGCGACCCCGAAGGACATCCAGGGCGAGTTCCCGGTGTTCGTCTCGCGCATCCGCAAGGACCCGACCGTCGACCACGGCCTGAGCCTGTGGGTGGTGTCGGACAACCTGCGCAAGGGCGCCGCCCTGAACGCCGTGCAGATCGCCCAGCTGCTCCACGAGCGCGGCCTGATCGGCAAGGTCCCGGCCTAACCGTCGAACCCGCAAGAAGCGGGTGGAAGATTGGGGGCCCGGGACCTAGTTCCGGGCCCTTTCCGTTTGGAGTGAACCTCGATGACCGAGGTGAAGGACGAGAGCCGCGCCGCCGTGATCGCGGGCGCCGCCTGCTACACCCTCTGGGGCATGCTGCCGCTGTGGATGTATGCGCTGAAGCACGCCGGCGTGGGGCCAATGGAGATCACCGCCCAGCGAGCGGTCTGGGCCGTGATCTGGGCGGCGCTGCTGGTGGTGGTCGCCCGCAAGCTCCCGGAGCTTCGCCAGGTGGTGCGGAATCCCAAGACCATGGGCCTGCTGCTGCTGTCGGCCCTGCTGATCGGCGCCAACTGGCTGATCTACGTGATCGCGGTGAACAGCGGCCGGACGCTGGAGGCCAGCCTCGGCTACTATATCAACCCGCTGATGAACATGGCGGCGGGGGCGCTGTTCTTCCGGGAGCGGATCGACCGCTTCGGCTTCGTCGCCATCGGCCTGGCCGCGGTCGGGGTGGCGGTGCAGACGGTGGCGGTGGGGCATCCGCCGTTGCTGTCGATCGGCCTGGCCCTGACCTTCTGCGCCTACGGCCTGATCCGGAAGCTCGTCGCGGCCGACGCCCAGACCGGCCTGTTCGTCGAGGCGGCGGTGCTGACCCTGCCGGCCTTGGTCTATGTCATATGGCTGCAGAACGAAGGGCTGGGCCACTTCGGACAGGACGGGTCGACCACCCTGCTGCTGCTGGTCGCGGGGCCGCTGACCGTCGCGCCCCTGGCCCTGTTCGCCTGGGCCGCCCGGCGGATGCCGCTGGTCTGGCTGGGCTTCCTGCAGTTCATCGCCCCGACGCTGCAGTTCCTCGTCGGGGTCTGGTCCGGCGAGGCCTTCACGGCGCTGAAGGCCGTGGCCTTCGCCTTCATCTGGATCGGCGCGGGCGTGTTCGCCTTCGGGGCCTGGCGACGGACGCGGCGGGCGGCCGTCGCGGCCTAGGGCGCGACGACCGTCCTCGGGCCGGCTCAGAAGCGTTCGCCGACCATTTCCTCGCTCTTGGCCCACAGCGCCTTGGCGTTGTCCGCGTCGAGGGCGTAAGCGCGCACGCCCCGGCGGACGTCGGGGCCGTCGGCGGCCTCGGCGATGTGGCAGTCCTCGCAGTAGAGGCCGCCGACCGCTTCGGCGTCGGCGACGACTCCGGCCCAGACCGAGGTCGCCGCGCCCTGCGGGACGGTCTTCCAGCTGAAGGCGGGGGCGTCGGCCGGCTGGCCGGCGTTGATCGAGGCGATCAGGCCTTCCAGCACGGCGGGCGACAGGTGCCGTCCGAGCTCGGTCTGGATGCCGCCGGGATGGACGGCCACGGCCCGGACGCCGCGCGCCTTGTGGCGGCGGTCGAACTCGACGGCGAACAGGATGTTGGCGGTCTTGCTGCGGCCGTAGGCGCCGAACTCGGTGTACTCCGTGGTCTCGAAGTTCGGGTCTTCCAGGTTCACGTCCGAGAAGCGGTGGCCGGACGAGGCGAGGTTGACCAGCCGCGAGCCCGGACCCATCAGCGAGGCGATCCGGTTCACGAACACGAAGTGGCCCAGGTGGTTGGTGCCGAACTGGGTCTCGAAGCCGTCGGCGGTCTTGCCGAACGGGCAGGCCATGACGCCGGCGTTGGCGATCACGAGGTCGAAGGGCCGGCCGTCGGCGACCAGGGCGTCGGCGCAGGCGCGGACGCTGGCCAGCGAGGCGAGGTCCAGCTCGATCAGCTCCAGGCCGCCGCCGTTCGCGGCCTCGGCGCGGACCTGCTCGGTGGCCGCGCGGGCCTTGGCCAGGTCGCGAGCGGCGCCGACGACCTGCGCGCCGTGCGCGGCCAGGACGCGCGCCGTCTCCACGCCGAGGCCGGCCGAGACGCCGGTGACCAGAATGCGCTTGCCGGCGAGGTCGACGCCCGCCAGCACATCGTCGGTGGTGGAAGCGGCTCCAAAGGGTCCGGACATGATCGTCTCCATGAGAAGGTTTCAGGCGCGAGGGCGCGGCTTCGCGGGGAGGGCGAAGCGGCTCGGCGTTGCTTTGATCGGATCGAAGGTATAAGCGGAGGGTGTCTCCGAATTGCATATACGGAGGGTTACTCCGTTTATCAAGGGGCAAGTCATCGTGAACGCCGAAGGCAAGTCGCCGACCCGCAAGCCGAGGGCGGATGGACAACGGAACCGGGAGCGGCTGGTGGAGGCCGCGAAGGCCGGCTTCGCCGAGACGGGCCCCGAGGTCAGCCTGGAGGAGATCGCGCGCCGCGCCGGCGTTGGGATCGGCACCCTCTATCGCCACTTCCCGACCCGTGACGCGGTCGTCGAGGCGGTCTACCGGCGCGAGGTCGAACAGCTGGCCCAGGCGGCGACGCGTCTGTCCGACACGCTGCCGCCGGGCGACGCCCTGCACCAATGGATGCGGGTCTTCATCGACTACATCGCGGCCAAGAAGCTCATCGCCCCGGCCTTGAGCGCGATGGTCGGCGGCCCGTCGGACCTCTACGCCGCGTCAGGCAAGCACATCACCGGCGCGATGGCGCTTCTGACCGAACGGGCGATCGCGGCGGGAGAGATCCGCGCCGACGCCGATCCGACGGACCTGCTGCGCGCCGTCGTGGGCTTCGCCTACAGCCCCGCGGGGCCGGACTGGGAGACCAGCGCGCTGCGCCTGATCGACATCCTGATGGACGGTCTGAGGACGGGGAGTCAGAGGCTGGCGTAGGCCGCGTCGATCAGCCGGCGGCTGCGCGGGTCGCCGAGCAGGTGGACGTCCTGCTTGTTCATGACATAGGCGCCGGCCACGCGCGCGGCCGGGTCGGCGAAGGCGCAGCTGCCGCCCCAGCCGCTGTGGCCGAAGCTGGTCTGGGTCGGGCCGTAGAAGAGATTGGGCGGATTGCGGACATAGCCCGCCCCCCAGCTGAGGTCGTAAGGCAGCACCAGGTCGCGGTTGCGGATCCGTTCGCGCGTCGCCTCGGCCAGCGTCTCCGCGCCCAGGACATGGACGCCGCCGATGTCGCCGTCGGTCGCCAGGGCGCCGAAGAACCGGGCCAGCGCCTCGGCCGTGGCGTGGCCGTTGGCCGAGGGCACCTCGATCCGCCGCCAGTCGGCGCCGGCGCGGCCGCTGGGACCGGCCCAGGGCGACAGGAAGGCGGCGCGCTTGGGGTCGGTGGTCTCGCCGAAGTCGGGCAGGGCGCTGGGCGGCTTGAGGTCGGCGGCGCGGCCGTGCTCGCCGTCCGGGAGGCCGATCCACAGGTCCAGACCGGCGGGCCCCGTGATGTCCTCGCGCAAGGCCGTCCCCAGCGTGCGGCCGCCGTCGGCGAGGCGATAGATCTCGCCGACCAGGTAGCCGACGGTCAGGGCGTGGTAGCCGCTGGCCGTTCCGGGCGTCCACATCGGCGCCTTGGCCGCCAGCAGCTCGCAGATGGCGGCCGGATCATACCAAAGCGTCGGGTCGATCTGCTCGACGAAGCCGGGCAGGCCGGCCTGGTGGGACAGCACCTGCTCGACGGTGATGGCGCCCTTGCCGTTGGCGGCGAACGTGGGCCACAGCTCGGCGACCGGCTGGTCGTAGCGGAGTTTCCCCTGCTCCACGAGCCGGGCGATCATGGTCGCGGCCACGGCCTTGGTGGTCGAGAAGATCAGGGTCAGGGTGTTTTTGTCGAAGGGCCGGGTCTGCTTGCGATCGGCCCAGCCGGCCCACAGGTCGACGACGATCTCGCCCTCGACGGAGAAGGCGAACCGCGCGCCCAGTTCCTGGCCGGTCTCGAAGTTGGCGGCGAAGGCGTCGCGGACGGCTTCGAAGCCCGGGTCGCAGCGGCCGTGGATCTCGACGCTCATGCCAGACGCTCCAGGCGGACGGTGGGGCTGGCCTGCTTGATGCGCGCGCCCATGGCCACGATCGGCAGCTCCGGCGCCGACCAAATGGCGGCGGAGGTGATGGTTTCCGACAGGCCGCCGACAGCCCGGGCCAGGCCGTAGGACGGCGTCTGGCCTTCGAGCAGGGCGGCGGCGAACAGGGCGGCCAGCAGGTCGCCCGTGCCGCTGGGCGGGGTGAATTCGCCCTTCTGATGGGCGGCCAGCCAGGCTTCCTTCTTGTCGGCGTAGACCACGCCGATCTCGCCGCCGCGCATCACGGAGGAGACGAGCACCGCCTTGCCGGTCAGGCGGGCGGCGCGGACGGCGGCGTCGGGGCTGCGGGCGTCGGTCCCGGTGATCCGCTGCAGCTCCCAGCTGTTCGGCGTGATCAGGTCGGCCTTGGGCAGCAGTTCTTCCTGGATCGCGTCGGCGACCTCGGCCGGCACGAACAGCCCCTTGCCGGCGTCGCCCATCACCGGGTCGACGACGATCAGCGGCTTGCGGTTGAAGGCGTCGCCGCGCGGGGCGGCGCGGACGGCGTCGATCGCCCGGGTGGCGGCCTTCACCTGGGCCGGGGTGGCGAAATAGCCGGTGATGACCAGGTCGGTCAGGCCGAACAGGCCGTTGGCCTCGATGCCATCGAGCATGCCCTCGAAGGCCTCGACCGGCACCTGGGCGCCGCCGGGCGCGCCCCATCCGGGATGGCGGCCGTACAGGACCGTCGGCACGACGACGGGGTCGATCTTGAACTGCGACAGCGCGAGCGCCTGCGCCGAGCCGCCGACGCGGCTGCCTGCGACGTGGCTCGACATGATGAGGGCCAAAGGCATGGCAAGCGGATTACCGGAGGTCCGCGAGCTTCGCTAGGGTTCTGAGCGCGTCAGGCGAAACGAGATTTCGGAATGCGCGTCAGACGGCAGGCCAGGTCGCCTTCGCCGGAGGCCAGCAGCCAGTCCTCGCCGGCGTCGACGATGCCCGTCGTGAACGCCACGGGGGTGTCGAGATAGAGCCGATCGGCGATGGGGATGGTCAGGTCCGGCGCGGCTTCCAGCAACGGCGCCTCGTCCTCGATCCGCAGGATGCGCGTCGGATCGTCCGGGTGCAGCAGCGCCCAGAAGGTGCGGTAGACGCCGGCCACGCCGCGGGTCTCCACCCCATGGTAGAGCATCAGCCAGCCATGCGGCGTCAGGACCGGGGGCGTTCCGCCGCCGACCTTGTTCGCCGACGTCGAATCTTTACGGGCGCGGATGCCGAAGCCTTCGACCGGCCTCCAGTGCAGGGCGTCCGGCGACTGGGCCAGGTTGATCGACGGCCCGCCGGCCCAGAGGCTGTCGTGCGGCCAGGCGAAGTAGGCCTCGCCCAGCGGCCGGGTGAGGGCCAGGAAGCGCCCGGCGACGCGTCCTTCGAACAGCAGCATGTCCTTGTTCTGATGGTCGAGGACGAGGCCCAGCAGCTCGTAGTCCAGGCCGTTGCGCGAGAGGTACAGGCAGGTGGCGTGACGTTCGGCGCTGACCGAACACACGGTCATGTACCAGGCGTCATCGACCCGGCTGATGCGGGCGTCCTCGACGCCGTAGTCCTGGTACGGAGCCGCCGGCTCGACGGCCTTGTCATAGTGGACGGCGATGACCTTTCGGCCGTCCGGGTCCAGTTCCACCGGCAGCAGCCAGGACAGCGAGGTCAGGGCCAGCAGGCGGTTGGGCCCGCCCTTCAGGGTGAACTTGCGGGGGTCGTCCTGCTCGACATGGGGGATGGGGAACGGCTCCAGCCGATAGCCCGCCGGGGTCCAGCGGATGGCGCGGACGTGGTCGTCGAAGACCGGCTCGACCAGGGCCTCGGCCACCCGGACCATCAGCAGCAGGTTGCCGGACGGCAGCCGCGTGAAACCGGGGTTGAAGGCGCCGAGCACGAAGGTCGGGGCGCCCAGCGACGCTCGCAGCGGCGAGCGGCTCAGGTCGACGTCGTCGGGGCCGAAGATCAGGTAGTCGTCGGGAGGGGGCATGGCGCCTCGCGGGGACCTCGCGGCGGTCCCGTGAGAACGCGGGCGGCGGCGAGGCTGTTCCGGCGCGACGTTGACGGTCTCGCGGCGGGATGACAGCCTCGCCCCATGATTACGCGGCGGGGGCTGGTCCTATCGGGCGCTGCGGCCGCGGCGGCGACCGCCACGGCGGTGCGCGG